>NZ_LPVS01000019.1:0-12461 GCF_014843905.1 Mesorhizobium silamurunense
TTATAAGGCGATAGCGAGATGAGCATTATGAATCGAGATCGGGCGGGCCGAACATGAGGATATTGGCGCCTTTGGCGAGCCAACTATCGCCGGCTGCAATCGCCATGACCTGGGCCTTGGAGACCATGGGCACGGCGTCGCAGGCGAAGCTGTCGAGCGTCTTGCCAGGCGGCAGATGCGCCTCGGCGAGGTGGCGTTCGATCCTGCGATGCGCCCGCTCGGCCAATTCATGCTCGGCGATGGCGGAGAGGAATCGAGCGGCGGGCCATCCTTCTCTGTCGGCCTGTTCGGCGAACTGCGGCCAGAGCGTCTTGATTGTCGGCAGCCGGAGCTCGTTGAGCATGATGCCGAGGCGTGCTTCATCTATTGTGTGGATGCTCTTCATGCGACCTCTCCCGCGCAGGCCGTCCCGATCAGGACTTCATAGCCATTGAGCGATGCGAGTTGCACATGAACAGTCGGCAACCGGGCCGGATCCGGGCCGAAGAGCGCTCTCAGGGCGGCCAGATCAGGCAGTTCGCCGGCGTCGAGCGTTCTGGCAAGCTCCTCAGCCAGTTCACGCTCGCAGCCACGATCATGAGCCAGCGCCAACAGTTCGACGGCAATCTTGCAAGCCTGTTTGTCGGGCAGTTGCTCGATGAGAACGTCGAAGGCTCTACGATATTCCAGCCGGGGAAAGAGTTTGTCGCGATAGACGAGACCCCGAAGCGCCATCGGCTTCTTGCGCAGGGAATGAATGACGTGCCGGTAATTGACGACCTGGTCGTGCCGGCCGTCGGCATGGCCGCGTCCTCGGGGCAACGTCATCAGATGCGCCCCGCCGATGAAGACCTCGAGGCGATCGTCGAACAGCCGGACGCGAAGCCGATGTCCGATCAGACGGGAAGGCACAGTGTAGAAGACATTACGGCGGCTGACGATCTCATCGATGAAGGCGCGGTAGGAGCCGAGATCGTCGAAGTCCCTGGTGCCGCGCATCAGTAGCGCATCGCGGACCGCGTTCTTGAGATGGCCGTGGGAACTTTCGATCGAGCCGTTCTCGTGCGCGACGCCCTTGTTGTTGCGCGTCGGCGTCATGCGATAATGGCCGCACAGTTCCTCGTAGCGATGCGTCAGATCGACCTTGGCGTCGGCATCGAGGTTACGGAAGGCGGCCGACAAGCTGTCGCTGCGATGATAGAGCGGCGAACCGCCGACCGACCACAGCGCGTTCTGTAGGCCCTCGGCCAGAGCGACGAAGCTTTCGCCGCCAAGGATGACATGGGCGTGCTCGAAGCCCGACCAGACCAGCCGGAAGTGATAGAGCAGATGGTCGAGCGGCTGGCCGGCGATCGTCACGCCGAGGCTGCCCATGTCGGTAAAATCCGACAGTCCCAATCGACCGGATTCGTGCGTCTGACGGAAGATCACTTCCTGCTCCTGACCGTGAACAGCCCGCCATGATCGGATACGCCGCTCAAGCGTGCGGCGAATACCTTCGGACAGTTCCGGATGACGCCGCAGCATCTCATTGTAAACGGCGACCGCACGGATGCCGGGAGCGGCCTTGAGGAGCGGAACAACCTCAGCATCGAAGATGCTCAAGAGGATCGGGGCGACGCCGGTCGCGCGGCGGCCTGCTCTGCGATGGAAGACGCGCTTCCTTCTCGATGCGGTAAGCTGTCGCCCGGCTGATCGACGCCTTGCGGCGGAGACCTCGATGGAATTGTTTTGTCGGTACTTCATAAAAAGCCTCGTCTGATGATCGGTTACATGGCGACCCGGCACAAAGGTGATTCTCCATTCTCAGAAAATCACCCACGCTACCGGGCCAACCGCGATCATGAGACGCCGAAAAATTGCGCCGCGGCGGGAGTGTAACTCCGGTCGGGCTACGCCCTCCCTTCGTCACACCCCCGCCGCCGAGTCTCATCCTGATTGACGCTGAGTCTCACCTTGATTGTCGCCGCGCATGTGGGGCTTCAGACCGCCTCCGGTTTCATCTGAGGCATTTGTTTTGGATGTGGTTGTGGAGACGATTGCGAAGATTCGCCGCCTTTCGCTGGTTCACGGGAAGTCGATCAAGGAGAATCTGCCGGGAGCTGAGGACCCGGAAGGTGGTTGGAGCGCTCCCCGTTTGAACGGACAGGCAACGGGTTGCCCGTCTCTCTCGTGCTCTCAATTGCACCAATGTTCGCGACGATTACCCTTCACCTGAGGGCACCTGCGCAGGTGCGGCGACGTGAGAGGCCGCTGATTATTCCTGTTCGATCGGAAATGGTGTGATCGACCAATCGATTGAGTCAACGGCACGCTGAAGTATTGCCTTTGTCCGATCATGGCTGGGTGAAGCGGCGATGACATGTCCGATGCAGTCTCGGTAATCGCCTTTCCTGACGATCGGCGTGTTGGGTTTGACATAGAATTTGACCTCGGCGACACCTGGTATAGCAGCCGCCCGACTGTCGCCATCGATCCAATCGAGGATGCCGTCGCTATCGGGAATCAGGAACCGCTCGGTCGCAACATGCGAACGCCTTTTGTGCAAATCCCATTCGTCGCCGATCACGAGCTTGATGTGCTCGGTGACGAGATCGATACCGTAAGCCGCCTGAACCGTTTGAGCACCACCGCCAAGACGCGGATTGACCTCAATGACGACTGGGCCACGCTTCGTCCACCGGAGCTCAATGCACGTTGGCCCCCAGCCAAGGCCGAGAGCTCGCAAACAGCTCAGCGAAACATCGGCGATACGCTCATGCTCGTCATCGGTCAGCGGGGCGGGAAAGATGCCCTCACGAAAGACGAAATGCGGTGGGGGGCCGAAGTCAGCGGCACCAATCGCAATGACCTCATTTCCCATTATATGAGCGCTATACTGTGGACCTTGTGCGAATTCTTCGACCAGTACCCTCGGCGAGGACTGCCATATGTGCTTCCCGCCCAACAGATAGGTCGTATATTCGGCCAACTCGTCGACATTGCGGCACAATCGGACACCGATGCTGCCGGCGCCGACAGCTGGCTTAACAACCACCGGCAGGCCGATCTCCGCGGCAGCGCGTTCCACCTCCGTCGCATTCGCTGCCACGCGATAAGCAGGTACTGGAACGCCAGCCTTCGCGAGGAGCTGACGTTGAGTGAATTTATCGCAGCACCGTTCGATGGATGCAGGGTTCGGTCCCGGTAGCTCGAAGTGCCGGCAGAGCTTGCCAACTGTCGCAGAGACCGACTCGTCGTCGCCCGCAAGGCCAGTAATGCCAGCAATGTCATACGTCGCACGCAGCCGAGAACATTCGCGGATCAGCGCATCGAGATTGTCTGTATCAACACGAATAGCCTCAAGGCTTTCCGCCGCAAGATATTCGTACTGAGCCGGATCAGCCGCCAGGGTAATTGGATGAAGACCAAGACGCTGGGCCGCTTTCACGTATAGCAGACCATTGCTCCTTGCGCCCTCAACCAGGATGAGCGCTCTTCTTGCCATTGGCTTTGATCCTCCGTTGCGTGCTGTGCGGCGGTCCGAGGCTTAAAATCTGCATCAGCTCTTGCCGTGCCGGACCCCAGACTCGCGGTGAACATACCATCGTCACCGATCTGCGGTCGCAAAGATCCTGTAAATTTAGTTGAAGGATCTGTTGCGACGTTTTGGTTGCCGGCGGCGTGACCCGGAGCGTCTCAACGAATTAGGTGGGTGCGATGTTCATGGGACGCTAGTTCGACCTGTAAAAGCTTAAGCTCAATCTAATCGTCATCCGAAAGCGTCATAAGCCGAGGCGTAAAGGAGCGCTCGTGCTCAGGACCGATCGGCGGCAGATGGCATATGGACGAGACCTATATCGAGGTCCGGGACCAATTGGATATTTGGTACGACAGTTGCGGATTTGATCGACGCTTGTAGTGCGCGATGGCGGCGTCAGCCTGATGTTGCCTGCGCCAGAGCGACCAGGCGATGATGAAGGATGCGCTGATTGGCGGCCGGAGCAGAAGCCGCGCCAGGAGGTAGCGGATATTCGGTACACTAGGCACGAGAACGGTCATGATGGTCAGGCGGCGATTGGCGCCGTTGGACTCGTTTCGTTCGGTTTGCTCCAGGCGGCGCGGCGCAGGTCGGCGGCCAATTTGGCGAGAAAGGCTGCTGCGGCCATGACCGGCCTCATGTGGCGGTGCCAGCCGTGCCAGGAGCGCGCCTCGCAATGGTCGGGGCCGAGATCGTCTTGGCGCGCTCGAAGCATTCCTCGACCGCCCAGCGCAGGCCGGCGGCACCGGCCAGTTCGGCGACGCAATGTCACCCATGCGATGCGGGCGAGTTTGTTGGCCAGCGCCACGACCACCGTGTTGCGATGCCGCCTGACGAGCAGGCTACGCAGCCACGCGCCCAGCAACGTCTGGCTTCGGGCCAGCGACGGCAAGGCCGCCCTTGCCCCATGGATCAGCAGCGTGCGCAGGTATTTGTTGCCGCGCTTGGAGATGCCGAGCAGCCTGGGTTGCCGCCGGTGGTATGTTGCCGGGGCACGAGCCCAGCTATGCGCCAAGATCACGGGCTCTTGCGAAGGTCGTGCCGTCCCCTACAGCGGCGACGAGAGCGGTGGCATTGAGAACACCGATACCGGGGATCGACGTCAGGCGCAGAGCGGCTGCATCGTTGCGAGCCAGTTCGACGAACTGCCGATCCAAAGCCTCGATACGGCGGTCGAGATCAAGCCATTCCTCCCGCATCTCCGCAAGCAGGCGGCGGATGCGGCTGCCGGCCATGAGGTCCGGATCGACGAGCAATGCCTCCACAGCCTGCTCGAGCTTGCAGCGTCCCTGTGCGATAGTCGTGCCGCGCTCCAGCAGAATGGCGCGCAACTCGTTGGTCAGCGTCGTGCGCGCGCCCACCAGCCTTGAACGAACCGATGCCGCGACTGGATGTCTAGCTGCTCCGCCGTCTTCAGCTGGACAAATCGCATCGGTTGGACGTGTCGCGGCTTCGGCGACGGCTTCAGCGTCCCGATCATCGTTTCTTCTCTGGTTGCCGCCCTTGATGCAAGAAGCCTTCCTGATGTGCCCGGTGATCGAGTGCGTTCTTCTCTCAGGCCGTTGCGGCCTTTCAAGAAACCGCGGGCTGGTGATCTGCGGATTGGGTTCAAATCTTCTGCAAGAGCTTTCAAGCTCGGGAACGACGGCTGGTTTTCCTGATCCAGATCTCTTCGATCATTGTGCCCATTCAGGTCATCGACTTCCTACACCTTCTTCACCGGCGCCAGTTTGTGTGGTGATGCATCCGTCATGCAGCCACAACTCGCGCCGGATTTCGATAATCCTCTTTCTTTGTCATCATCGCCCAGATCGCCCGCGCCACCTTGTTCGCAAGCGCGATCGCGACCAGCATGAGCGGCTTGCGACGCAGCATCCGTGCCAGCCATGATCCCTCGATGATGGATTTGCGGGCCAGCACTGTCAGGCCTGACATGGCACAGATGATCAACAAAGATCGGATATCGGTCTGGCCAGCCTTCGACACGCGACCAAGTCGCTCCTTGCCGCCGGAGGTGTATTGACGTGGCACGAGCCCAAAGCCAGGCCGCAAAGTCTCGCCCGCGTTTGAAGCTGTTCCATCGGCGGAGCAAAGCCGCTGATCGCCAACGCGGTCTGGGGCCCGACACCAGGCATTGTCTGCAGTCGCCGCGCTGTATCGGTCACCAGGGAAAGGGTTTGGCCTTTGCAGTTTTGACGTCGATCCGGGCGGTCTTTTCAGCAATCTGTTCGAGCAGATCAAAGCATTCCTCGCGCACCAGAGCTGGCAGGTCACTGTTCGGCTCCTCCAGGATACTCTCAATCGGCTTGATATGGGCGATCCTTTCGGAATGATGTGACCATATTCGTACAGCACCGAACGCAGAGCATCACAAGCTCGGTGCGCTGATGGAGGAGGCGCTCCCGACCTCGGAATAACACAGCGCATGCCTGCTGATCTTCCGACTTCGGCTGTACAAAACGCATCTCCGGGCGCTGTGCTGCAACGACGATTGCTTCAGCATCGGCAGCATCGTTTTTCTGCCGTTTGACAAAGGGCCACACATATTGAGGGGCGATCAACTTCACCTCGTGGCCAAGCTTGACCATTTCTCGGGCCCAGTAGCTCGCGCTGCCGCATGCTTCCATCACAACCACAGCAGGCGGCTGGCATGCCATGAACTGCCGGAACCGCGACCGCGTCAGCTTGTTACGGAATCTCAGATGCCCCGTCATTGTCGCACCATGAAGCTGGAAAACGTTCTTTGCCAGGTCCACCCCGATCATAGTATCTTTGATTTGCCGTCCTCTCCTTCTCGTGGCGTTGAACACCACGACTTGGCACATTGCGATGCCGTCTGGGGAGGGCGGCAACCTTCCCATCTTCTGCGCCGTGCGTAAGGACGCAGTATTGGTGACATCAGCAGGACCTCATGTCCCTGGTCGCTCAGAAGCCGACCCAGATGATGCGCGCCGCAGCAAGCTTCCATAGCAACCGTGCAGGGCGCAAGCTTCGAGGCGAAGCTCACAATCGTCTTCGGCATCCGGCGGCGCAGCACCACCTTCCCGTCCGCATCCAATCCCGCAACGCTGCAGCTGTTCTTGCCAAGGTCAATTCCCAGTATCATGATCGTCATGGCTCGTCCTTCTCCGGTTCCAAACACCGGCATCCTAGCCGATGCCTCAAAGGAGGGCGGGCCATTCCATAAAGACGGCGCACACCGCGGAACAGCAGCGCCCCGACGTCCTGCGCCGCCGCAGAGCCTGGTTCGATGGCCAGATCGATCTCGACCCCCTAAACCTGATCTTCATCGACGGGACCGCGGCATCTACAAAGATGGCGCGGTTGCGCGGACGCGGCCTGCGCGGCGAGCGGGGGGCGGCGGTCCCTCATAGTCACTGGAAGACACCAATATAGCGCGACGATCTGGGAGAGAGGTCGCTCTCATTTTGATTGCCGCGCCGCACACCATCTTCACGGCCGGCCTGCGGTTGAACGGCATCGAGGCGCCAATGCTTGCTCGATGCCCCTATGAATGGTTCTGCATTCCTCGTCCGTGCAGAGCAGGTTCTCGCACCCGAGCTTCGCCCTGGCGACATCATGGTCATGGACAACCTGCCGGCCCACAGGATCAGCCGGAGTGCGCGAGGCGATTGAGAAGCTGGGTACGCGGCTTCTCTTCCTGCCGCCATACTCTCCCGACTTCAACCCGATCGAGATGGCCTTCTCGAACTCAAAGCCCTCTTGAGAAAGGCCGCAGTCCGAACCATCGATGATCTCTGCTCGGTCGTGGCTGACTGCCTCTCAGGTTCAACCCCAAGGAATGCAGGCATGCCCAGAATAAGTCGAATCTGCTCTATACGACGAGTCATGTCGATCGATCGCGATCTGTGCTACATGCCGGCACCCGAAATCGCGGGGCGATTCGCTGGCGGTGACGCCGTCAATCCGTTGCTTCTGCTTCGTCTGTCCGGCCGAGGGGACGAGGCACTCTCGATCGCAGAGGAGCTCGACCACGAGGCCAAGGCCGGCAAGTTCCGTGGCCGTGACCGCCACTGCGCGCATGCCCTCTGTCACGAACCTGAGAGTTTCGTCGCTCTAGTCTAGTGCGCGGCTTGCTCCTTCGGCGGGCCACTCTTCGGAGTGCTACAATCCTCACGGTTTGGGTGCCTGAGAGTTTCCGGGGCGGTTGCTCCTTCGGCGCCGGGCGAGCGCGGTCTCTCCCGCGATGACCTTTCCTGACGCAGCGTCGGCAGCGCGCTCTGAATGGCGCATTTCCCACCGCGAGAAAGTTCAATCTGAAGCTGGACGTGCAATGGGCGCTTCAAACGCGGGCCGGACTGCCAGCTTCAGCGCAACCCGCCGAAAGCTAAACCGTGGCCCGCGGTCGAACTTGACACGATCGAGCGCAATAATGCTCTGGAATTTTCGGACAATGCGGTTGGTATAAAGCTTTGTCTTGACGAAAAACGTCAAAGGCCTCGACCTCCTCCCGTCACGATCAGCACAAAAATCGGCGTCGCCCGTAACCATGTAGCACTGGGTAAGCTCCTTGGCCGCTTGCATCGCGCGCTTGATCTCATCGACAAGGTCGAGACGCTCACGGTCCGGCATGAGCGATTTGCCAAGCGCCTTCGGATCCACTAGCGAGATGCCGCAACGATACGCCGGCCGAACGCAACTTGTTCACTCGAAGCACCCATGAGGCAGCTGAGGAACCGACAAGTTCCGCGATTTCGGCAAAGTAGTACCGGTTGCTCTGTTGTTGGGCTGTAACGATTGTTCGATCGAGGTCGTCCATCGCGTGATGCCAGCCGTATTTAAGGACTTTCATAATCGCCCAAACCTGTGCGATTCATATTCCATTTTGCCCCGATTGGCGCAACAGAGGAAGCATATCTGGTTCTGCGACACCTGACACATGCGCCGATCTTCCCAGCGATCCAGGCAGGTCCCGCTTAAATCCAGCGGTCGCGCCACGTTGCAAAACACCGCTTCGTGCGGTCCGCATTTCAAAAGTCGATGCATTTTGGCGCAAACCTACGTCTCTCATGCGACATATTCCTGAAGGTGGCAATCTCGTCGAGACCTATTGGGTGGCACATGGCTCCGAAATTCTCAGCCATTTCTATGGCCGGTGTCCCATTCTCGAGATCGGCGCACGAGCGGCGCTTGCAGAAGGTGCGTGGAGCGATGTGCGCGCGAACCTCGACGTACTCGTTGTTATCGGCGCGGCCATCTCCGGTATCTCACCGGAGCCAAGAGAGGACGCGGAAAATTCTGAGCCGTACACCACGCGACACTCTCTTGCGCGTGATCCGTAAATTGGGGACCCGACATGCACAGCGTTGAAACTTTCCGGGATCTGCAGCGCGAGGCAACCGAGTGGCGCCGCTACCTCCATGAAAATCCAGAGCTCGACTTTCGGTTAGACAACACGGCGCGGTTCGTGACCGAAAAACTGGCTTCGTTTGGCATCAATCACATCGAAACGGGGATCGCTGAAACCGGCATCGTCGCATTGATTCAGGGCGAAGGCGGAGACGGGCCGACGATTGGATTGAGGGCGGATATGGATGCCCTGCCAATCGTTGAAGCGTCAAACAAACCATGGTCCTCGAAAATACCGGGCAAGATGCATGCATGCGGCCATGACGGCCACACGGCCATGCTGTTGGGCGCCGCAAAACACCTAGCGGCTACGCGAAACTTCAAGGGCTCCGTCGCCTTGATCTTTCAGCCCGCAGAAGAAGTAGAACTGCCATCGGGCGGCCTAAGGATGGTCCAGGAAGGGATCATGGATCGTTTCGACATATCCCAGGTTTTTGGCATGCATATCCAGCCAGGCACAGAAGTCGGCACATTCGGCATCTGCCATGGCCCAATCATGGGCTCGCAGGACGACTTTGATATCGTCGTGAAGGGCAGGGGCGGCCATGCGGCGTCGCCGCATAGGACCATCGATCCTGTTGTCATTGCAGCACAGATCATCCTTGGTTTGCAAACCGTGGTCTCGCGTAGAACGGACCCCTTGGAGTCGCTGGTGATTTCCGTCACCAAGCTGAACGCCGCACAGGCCTACAACATCATTCCTGATCACGTTGAAATCTCCGGAACCGTCAGGACTCTCGCATCCGGCCTGCAAGATTTCGCCGAACGAGAAATTTTGGCCGCAGCCCAAGGCATTGCGCGCGGATTCGGCGCGGATGTAGACTTCAAATACCTTCGGTCTGTCCCGGCTACCTTCAACCACCCTGAGGAGACCAATTTGGCGGTCACGGCGGCACGAAGTCTCGTGGGTACAGCCTCCGTGAACGATGCGGTCAGAATATGCATGGGCGCGGAGGACTTCGCTTATATGCTTGAGGCGCGGCCGGGAGCCTACATTCTGCTCGGTAATGGGCCGACCGCTGAGTGTCATAACCCGGCGTTTGATTTCAATGACGAAGCCTTGTCTTACGGCATTGGCTATTGGGTGAAGCTGGTGGAGACGGTTTTGCCCGTCTAAAATGTCGCGAGATTGAAGCTGGTAAGGCGTGGAGGCCACAAAACCGATCCTTCGCTCGAACGGGTTCATTACTTGCGCCTGTCAGTGCGATTGGGGGGTCTGCATGGTAGATTATTCCAAGCTCGCTGTGATTGCCGAAGTGCTAACCATCCGCAGGAAATTCAGGGGCAACTCGATCATGGCGCCGCCGCGATGGTGCACCGGACGTAGTGAGCTGTTGCCGTGACGCTGAAAAGGTAACCGACCTGCTGAAAAACCCGCCCAGCATTCGCCTTCGGCCGCAAGCGCCTCCTGCGTGCGGATTCCGACGCGAAGCCGACCGCCATTCCGATCAAAGACCGGCCAGTTTTCGGCACTGAAGATTACCTCCTGGGTCAGCAACTTTGGCATCAAATGCCCCGCGGTAAACGGGGAGATTTTGATGCCGGCGAAGAGAAGGCTGATCATGAGACAATTGCGTCAAATGCTTCGGCTTGCCGGAAGCGGGACGAGCTCACGCGACATAGCAGCCATAGTAGGGATAGCGAGCAGTACGGTGCAGGATAACCTGAAGCGTGCGGCAGCAGTTGGATTGAACTGGCCGTTGCCGGGCGAACTGACCGACGATGCGCTCGAGCACAAGCTTTCAGCTGCAACGGCGTCAGGCAGGCACACGGCAGCGCACGGAGCCGAACTGGGCCGATCTTGCGGTCGAGCTCAAGAAGCCCGGCGTCACTTTGCTCATCCTCTGGGAGGAGTATCGAGAGACGACGCATCCCGAAGGGCTACAGTCGCTTTTGTGAGCTCCTGCGGGGATTCAAGCAGCGACGGTCACCGACAATCCAAGGTCTTCGTGGATTGTTCCGGCAACAAGATCCCGATTGTCGATCGCAAGACCGGCGAGATCCGCGAGGCGGAGATCTTCGTGGCGGTGCTGGGCGCCTCCAGCCACACCTCGCCGAGGCGACGTGGCCGAGACGCCCTCGGGATAAATCGAAAGTGGAAAATGGAGTGCGTTTCGCCCAATCCTGCATTCTGGGCGTCTGCGCAATCAGGTTTTCTTCTCGCTGGCTGAGGCCAATGCCGCCATTGCCAGGCGCTCGATCGCATCAACGACCACGGAATGCGCCGGCTGGGCATCAGTGGCCGGCAGCTCTTCGAGGCCGTCGAGCGCCCGGCTTTGGCCAGTCTTCCACCGGAAGATTACGAGTTTGCCGAATGGCGTTAGGCCCGCGTCTCGACGGATTACCACGTCGAGTTCAAGGCCTTATTTTATTCCGTGCCCCACGGCCTCATTCGGAGCAGGTCGATCTGAGAGCGACCGCGCGCACCATCGAGATCTTCTACCGTGGCAAGCGCGTAGCGGTGCATCAGCGCCGATACGGAGGTCTGCGCCATGGAACCGATCCGGACTACATGCCTAGTTCCCATCAGCGCTATGCCGAGTGGACACCGGAGCGCTTTCGACGCTGGGCTGTCAAACGGCTTCCAAAAGTGACCCCGGATTGGAGTGCGCCCCTGAGGGTGGACAGATCGGCTGAGGGATTGACCAGTCTTGTCGGGTTTTCGAAGAGAGAACCATGGCAAGATATCGCACACACAGCATCGAGTTTAAGCGTCAGGTCGCGCAGGAATATCTATCGGGCGAGACGCTGCATGGATTGGCAAAGCGCCACGATATCCAGCGCCAATTGATCCGCGTCTGGGTCCGCAAGTATGAGGAAGGCGCTCTTGATGAGGATGCGCAGGCGGCCGATCTCATCCAGGAATATGAGGCTCGCATCGCTGCGCTTGAACGGCTCGTCGGCAAACAGGCTCTGGAGCTGGAGTTCCTAAAGGGGGCTCTGAAAAGCGCACCGCTGCCGAGAAGCGGGATTACGTCCGTTGTCACCGGCCCCGTGGCGTCTCCGTCGCGCAGGGATGCCGGCTGATGGGCATTGCGCGTTCGACCTATTATGATCGCCCGGAGCGGCCGACTGACGACACTGCAATTGTCGAAGCCATGTTCGAAGTCTGCGATGTATTCGAAAGCTATGGCTACCGTCGGGTTGGCGCCGCCTTGCGGCAGCAGGGCCTTGTCGTCAATCACAAGAAGATTCGGCGCTTGATGCGCGAGCACGATCTGCAGCCGAAAATCAGGCGTCGGTTCATCGGTTCATCGCCACGACTGACAGCGGTCACGGCTGGCCGATCTATCCTAACCTGGCCCGAGACTTTCTGCCGATCGGTCCGAACCAGCTTTGGGCCGGCGACATCACCTATGTGGCGCTGCCGACGCGCTTCATCTACGTCGCCATCATCCTCGATGCCTGGTCACGCCTCGTCGTCGGCTACGCCATCGGCCGGTCCATCGACGCACGCCTGACTACCGCGGCCTTGCAAGCCGCTATTGCCCGCAGACAGCCGCCGCCTGGTTGTATTCACCACTCGGACCGCGGATCGCACGGCGGATTCAAGCGGTCGTCGCAACACCAATTGTGTTCACTCACGACAGCA
>NZ_LPVS01000021.1:0-13465 GCF_014843905.1 Mesorhizobium silamurunense
CACTGTGGCACTGTGATGCCGGGAGCGGGAGCCATCCACCTCATCTGCTTTCACACAATGGCAGAACTTAACTCTATTGCCGACATCAGGCGCAAAACTGCCATTCGGTATAAGGCAATGCCATTGGCAAATGGCTGAACCGGCCCCTTGTGTACCTTGGCGAACCGCTTCGTAAGCTATTGACCGATAAGAATTATGTTAGTCGCTGAGGGACAACTTTTACTACGGAAAGTCAATATTTTAGCGGCTAGTTCGCCAACCCATTTCCTTCATATTCTCTCATATGGTCTGGCGAACCAAATTTCCAAGACGAAGAGTGGATTTGACGCTGTTCGATGCGCAATTGAACCCTGCCGTTGGGATGCCACTTTTCGGACACGCCAATACTGGTCAAATTTTCCGATTAACTAACGTTCTGACCCGCTGGATTGCCTGTGAGAGTTGGCTCTGCGCAGGCCGTTGTTGGGGCGCTCGCCTGGCGAGTTTCTGCCGATGTTATCGATCGGACGAGAACCATATCGAGAAAGGCGCAGTAGCCGGCGAGCAAGAGGCGCGTCCGGGAACAGTCAATTAGCTTTAACTAATTATAGACCCGCGCTGTCCTATTCTGGGACAGCGCGGATCAGTGCCCACTGCCGCGCAGGCGGCTCCGGCAGACCCAGCACCCCGCCCACTGTCGGGGCCGCCACCTACCTTTCACAAATACCAGCAATGGTTGAATCAACCGTTACCACACGTGCCTACCAACACGCTTTCCTGATCGTTAGACTTTGATGGACCGGAGGGATTCACATCTCACCAGAACTGATCTAGTCTTACCGCTCGAAGAAATCGCAGGTGGCAACCATGGAAGCGATGTTCGATGACCTCGCGGCGGCCCTCAGAGAGCCCCGTATAGACGTATCTGCTACTGTCCGCGCTTATGCCCTAGACCTCGCCGGCAAGCTCTTCCTGGGCATTGCTATTGGCGTTGGCATTGCCCTCGGAATGGTTATCGCCGGCTGACCTTAGCCGATCCCGCCGATGACGCGCGGAGCGTCTGCTGAGCTTCCGTTTCCTTGACCTGGAAAGGTGCGATCTCGGTGCCGGCCTGATCGACCTCGGCGGCCGTGATCTTCGGCGGCTGACCTGGTACTCACATGGGCGAACACGGGTCAACCGGATTGTGGACGGCTTACGGCTTCATGAATTATCTCCTCGTGATGTTACGGATCCGAGGTTGAGCCTGTCTTTCCAATTCGAGCATTTCTGGCTCGGTTGAAACTCACATACGGTCGCCGCGCCGGGGCGGCTGCACCCTTATCCCGCATACGGCGGCTAGGCTCAGGGGGACGTGACCATTCTTGGGAGCGGTTGTTGAGACCATATGCCAGGCCGGTTCGTCCACCTGGATCCGCCGGGGCTGATCAGGCCTCGTCAGATGGCGAAAGAGGTTTGGTTGGCTGCAGATCAGGCTGGCTTTGTGATGGCGCCCTCCATCACCACGCCGGCGGTCGCATACTGCCAAAGTGCGACCAGCAGTTTACGCGCCAAGGCAACGATCAGCGGCTTACGCAGCCGCCCGCCGTTGCGCTCGCTCTGCCAGGGCGTTGGCGCAAGCCCGGCGTGGGCCGCAAGCTGCCTTCGATTGTCGAAGTGACGATAAAGACCTTCAGACCAGAGGACGTTGGCGAACTCAGCGCCCACCCCCTTCAGCTGCAGCAGTCTCACCACCGGCGCCGGGTCGTTCGCCTTGGCCCGATCCAACAGCAGATCGTCGCGCGCCGCCTCGATCTTTTGCAACTGCTCCAGGATCAGCTCAAGCCGGTCGAGCTCACGCACGACCTGTGCCTCCAGGTGGAAAGGTAAGTCGCGACCATCACCCGTTTGCAGGTCCTCGAGCCTGGCGCGCCGATCGCGACGCAGCGGCTCATAGTCACCGACGCCCTGGGCGAACAGCAGCCCCTTGATCCGGTTGACGTGCTCCACCCGCTCAGCGATCAGGGTCTTGCGCTCCCGGCAGATTCGGCGGCGATCCTCTTCCTCGGGGCTCGGCGGCTTGATCATGGAGCAGACCCGCGGCTCGCCGCGCTTGTAGGCCAGCAAGGTCCGTACCAGGGTCTCGCCGTCGATCTTATCGGTCTTCGCCCGCTGGCGCCGCCGTGACACCAGGATCGAGGCGGCATCGACCACATGGCTCTCGATCGCCTGGCCCTGAAGCACCCGATGGATCCAGAAGCCGTCTAGTCCAGCCTCCTGGATGACAATAATCTGGAAGCGCTTGCCGGTTCGTGCCCGAGCCTTTTCCTGGAGCGTCGCAAAAAGCTCCAGAGTCCCGCAACGTCCCCGCCCCGCAGACAATGCTTGGACATCTTCTCCCCGCCACCCGGCGACAGTGAAGTGATCAGCCAACTTGATCGAGACAGTTCCATCGAAACAAAGATCGCGCCAGATCGATGCGGATAGCGGCCTGTTCCGGCCGATTTGCAACCTGTTGCATTGTCGTCTCCAGAATGGGTGGTTTAGCAACGCCATTCTGCCTGACGGCAGGTCGCTATCCACCAGCCCATAGGATCTTGGTTGAAGTACACGCGGTGCAGTTGCGGTGCTTTGACCTGGCAGCTTCAAGCTCTACTGCTGCCTCGCGCCAATTCCCTTCGGCCTCGGCGATCGCTGCCGGCTTCGGTGGAATCTTCAAGACGCTGATTCAAGACGCTGACGAAGTCCATTTCGGTCGCCTTCGGTGTCCTAGCGAGCATTGTGCTCCTCCTGTTCGAGTTTGAAATTGCGCCCGCTCGCGATGGCAGCGGATAACGCGTCCCGAGTCCTGGCGTGCCTTATGGCGAGCCTGACGTTCGCGGCCGAGACAGCGCCATCGCTCAAGACGATCCTTCGTCATGCGCCAAACCCGAAGACCATGGCGAGCACCACGCCGGAAGGCCATGGCGGTGAGTGCGACGTGACCAGCAAACGTTTGCTGGCGGCAGTTCCGCATCTGCCGCGACATTCCGTCGGGGGAACCAAAGGGATAGGCGGCGGTTCTCCTTTTGAAGGGACCGCAAACCGTGAGGATGCGGCACTATGGTTGAACTTCTGGTTTTAGAGCAGGCGGTCGCCAGGCAACGCGTGAAGCGAGCAGAACTTTCTCTCGAACAGGCGAAGGCGATGCTCGACGAGAGCTGCGGGCTCGCGGTAAGCCTTGCCCTTTGCGCCCGTATTCGGAGCCAACAACGGCACGCGAAAGCAGCCAGAAGGCGACTGCTGAAGATCATTCCCCCGACAAGCGCACAGTGAGGAGCCGTCGTTATGTTGTTTGAACCGCTCAACATGGACGGACGAAAGCGAAGCGCCGTCTACCATGCAGCACGGCTTTCGATGTTGCAGGGCCGGCTGGCGAAGAAGCTCGAACAGGTCGACCATGTGGCCGATCAGGTTGAACAGGCGGCGGCCGTTTTGGTCGAGGCCGCTCATCAGTTGCCCCTCGACGCGGCAAGGTAACCGCTGATCATCTTCGTCCTGGACAGATCCAATCTTCCGAAGGTGCTCCTGTGCCGCTGCCATCCAAGGCCGGCTGCTACCTTCTTTTCACGCTTTGGGGCGGCTTCAGAACGCTCCTCGTCAAGGCGGCGGAGGCCTTCCGACATCAGCGGGCCGATGGCCATGGCGACGCCTCCCACCTCTCGGGATCGACGCCAGTGATGCGCATCATGCAGGGTGGTCTCACAAGCCTTGGCCTCCTCGGTCTCCTCGGTTGCTGTAAGCCACTTCTGCCGGAAATACCGTCGCGCTGGCCGCCTGGTTGACGCCGGCTAAGGCCAGGATGGTCAGCCATGTAAGGGGCCGAAGTACGACAGACGTGTGTCCAGCTTCTCGGCCGTTATTCCGCCTCGATTGATGCTTCCACGATGAATTCCGCATCGGCTTCCTACGACGTCAGCCGCGGGAGGCATTGGGCGCTATCTGGACATCATTCCAGGGCCGAACCCGCCAGAGCGTCCCATGCCCATGCCCATCATCGGCAGGACAAACTCGTCGGCTGCCTTCTTCTGCCTGTCGCTTAGCGTTGCGTACAGTTTTTCAACCGCTGCCCTGACAGCCAGCCGAGCTTCGAGATGGGATTGCTGAAAAGCAAGCCGCTCGGGCAAGGGCTTCTTAAGGAAGTCGCCTTCACGGAATTCCTTGATCGTGCTCTGCATGAACGCGTTATGCGTTTCGGCCGTACTGCGAATAACAGATGCTAGCTCATCCCAAGACGGCTTCTGTTCCTCGGTGATCTCGAGTTCCGTCTTGAGGCCAGGCGTCCGTCGATTCGATCGATCGTCTCGCCTGGGTCGAGGTCACCCATCGGGCCGCCAATATCCCACTGGCCCATCATCTGGCCAATGCCCCAACGAGATCACCAGTCACCGTCCTTGTCGTCAGGATTAGCAATAGCAGGTAATGTGGCAACGTTGAGCATCAGCCCCGCTGCGAGAACACTGCGCCAACTGAACATCGGCTTACTCCATTCGCCTGATTTGTACAGTCAAGAAGGTTCCGAGATCGGAGCGGCGGCATTGACCTGCATCAAAACTGCTAGGAAAGCGCGCCACGCGGGCGTAGGATGCAGGTGGTTGATCTGGCATATGAGGCAGGTCGCGGACAGGCTGGTTGCGCGTGCCAACATCGCCCTTTGCAGGATCTGCCGGCATGCGAGATCGATTCGAAGCGGCGACGCTTGGTCAAAGGCGGGCTGGTGCTGGAACACAGAGCTTGTCTTCCGAAGTCCCGTGCAATGGCGGTGGATTATCCTTGCCATTGGACAAACACGCTCACGTTTTCGACCTAAAGGCCAGCGATTTTGGCAAAACGGTATTGAAGCGCCGCCTCCGAGTTTGCGCCTAAAGTGCTCAATGTTTGCTTGGTGGACGAACTCCGCTGCTGACGGCGCCATGGCAGCCTCCGCCGTTCTTTGTGTTAGAAGGATAAAGCTATTGGATATATTTTCTAGAGGCCGCACCCATGCCGTAGAGCACGGCGACCAATGCCGCCAACTACGGACACGATCCTGACCCTGCTGAAGGTCGGTCACCATCGCTCGAAAACCTGGATAGGGGGTCGCCTGGACGAGAGCGATCGGATTTGGCAAAATGATGCCAATCAATCTGGACGAACGTGCATTTGACGCAGGAAATCGGCTCAACGGGTCTTCGCTCGCTGAGCCAGGGTCCTCATCCGTTGATAGGAGTCACGATGAACACGGACGCGTCACAAAGCATTCCGCCTGACGTGCGCGCTGCCATCAGCGCCTTCCTGGAGGAGTGTAAGAAAAACGCCCGACCTCTCGCAGTCTCAGAGGCTCTCGGTGCGATACGGCGCATCTTCCCCGCCATGGAAATTTCGGATTTAGACCTGCTGGAGGCGATCACCAGCGAAGCGTCCGTGGCAGGGCTTGACTTGGGGTACGATTTCCCCAAGACGTCCGATACTCTGAAGCGCAAGTCGTTAGAACGATGGGACAATGACGGTGGCGCAACTGAGAAGTCGTCACGCCAGGAAACCCAGCGCCGGCTAGACAACGACACCGACGGCTCACGTAGACGCGCCACCGACACCAAAAACCGTAATCGGCTGGTTTAAAAACTCGCCGTCCCCTAGGGAAGACCAATGACGGGGCGGCGGGCTGGGCCGTAAAGTATCAGGTATCAAACCGACATGGCCGGCCGTTTGGGATAGCGTCTGTCATGCTTATCAAGCGTCTTGAATGGCAACGATGCGGTTTGTAGGGCTGCTTCATTCTTTCAGGGTATCCCTCCGGTGAAACTTCACCGGACGGGTACTGATCTGCCACTGAAGTTTCATCCAGCGGCGATTGGAGCCTCGCTACGCCGTGGGGCGCGAGTTGAGCAACCGGCGAAGACGCGGAGCCTTCCATCAGTACAGCGTCGGAGCCGGTTGCGGTGATGACCTCGGCATAGGCCGCCGGGGTCGAGCGAGGAATGCGGCCTCGCGGTGTTGTCGCGGCTCAAGAAGCGCATCGCGCGTACCGTCATTCAGGAGGTGGTCGCCGATATCGATGATGAAGTGCGATGGCGCTGCGGGCGTGGTCGAGGCCGAAGAACAGGCTCTCGTTCAAGAGCTCGTCGCGCATGCGACCGTTGAAGGATTCGATATAACCGTTCTGCATCGGCTTGCCCGGCGCGATGTAGGGATCGCCGCCAGGCATTCGCGCGTCACGTCGTCGACGATGTTGAGCACACGGAAGCGCCGGCCGCAGGCCGCAGGCGAACCGGTCATGGACGAAATCCAGCGACCAGCGCGCATTCGGCTTTGCCTCGACCAGGATCGGCGCCCGCGTGCCGACTGCTCGCCGTCCTTGCCCGGCGCTTGCGCACCGTCAGACCTTCCTCGCGATAGAGACGGTAGATACGGTTGACCCCAGATGCCTCGCCCTCGCGCCTGAGCAGGATGAACAGCCGCCGGTAGCCGAAGCGTCGGCGCTCGTTCGCGAGGTCACGCAGCCGACCACGCAGCTCCGTCTCTGGCGGTCGGCGAGACTGGTAGCGGATCATCTTGCGATCGGCGCCCACAAAGGAACAGGCCCGACGCTCCGATAGGCCCATGACGGCCTGCAGATGCGCGACGGCTTCGCGCTTGGCGGCGGGCCCTACCATTTTTTTGACAGAAGCTCGCGCAGTGCCGAGGCTTCGAGCTTCGAGCATCTGGTCGGCGAGCAGCTTCTTCAGCTTCGCGTTCTCGTCTTCGTACCCATCCGGTGAAGACCGCAGACGTGCGTATCCGGCGGCCATGAGCACCTGAGCAGCGGTGCTGGGGTCAAGCTTTCGATGGGGAGACGCGATGATATTCTTCGAGGAGGAGTTTGACCTCCTCGATGCCTTCATCGGTGAAGGCCAAGATCCCGTCGTCATCGTTGGCGCCGTACACCCAGATGACGCCGTCCTCGGGCTCGAGACCGAGGGTCAGGTCCTGGATGAGCGCTTCGCTGACGCCGAGGTCCCTGGCGACACGTTCGACGGTGTAGACGTGATGCAACCTTATTGCGCTGCATGATCAGGCCGCCGCTGGTTGGGTCTGCAGTTTTGCGGACCTCCAATTCCAAGGCAGCAAATCATCGATCCGATGGGCCGGACAGGCGGGCAGTTGGGCCAGGACGTGGGCGAGCCAGGCCTGAGGGTCGACGTCATTCAACTTGGCGCTGACGATCAGGCTGTAGAGAACGGCCGCGCGCTGTCCGCCGCGATCGGAACCGCAGAACAGCCAGGACTTTCTGCCGAGAGCGATGCCGCGCAGGGCTCGCTCGGCTGCATTGTTGGATAGGCAGATCCGCCCATCGTCGAGGAACCGGGTGAAGGATGACCAGCGGCGCAGCATGTAGTTGAAGGCCTTGGTCAGATCGTGTCCGCGCGAGAGCTTGTCGCGCGTCTCGATCATCCAGCGCTCAAGCTCGGTGACCAGCGGCGCGCTCCGCTCTTTGCGCGCGGCGTGGCGTTGGCCTGGCGACAGGCCGTTGATCTCGCGCTCGATATCGAACAGGGCATCGATGCGCTTCACGGCCTCAACCGCTAGCGGATAGACCAGGTTGGGCTTGTCGCCGCGCGCCTTCTTGCGCGCCGCCGCTTCGATATCGGCCAGCTCGAACACTTTGCGCCGGCTGTGGGCCCAGCAGCTGGCTTCCAGAACAGGCGCCGGCTGGCGGCCCGTTGCATAGAGATCGCCATAACCGCCAAAGGCATCGGCCTGCAGAATGCCGCTCCAGCCGGCGAGATGCGCCGCGGGATGTTCGCCTCGACGATCGCGGGAATAATAGAACACCGCCGCCGGCGGATCGGCGCCACCGAACGGTCGGTCATCGCGCACATAGGTCCATAATCGGCCGGTATCGGTCTTGCCCTTGGCCAGGACCGGCACCGTCGTGTCGTCGCCGTGCAGACGTGAAGCGGACAGCACATGGGCTTCGAGCCGCTTGAACAGCGGCATCAGCGCCGCGGCGCCGGCGCCGACCTGGTCGGCCAGCGTCGACAGGCTGAGCGGCACGCCTTCGCGGGCATAGCGTTCAGCCTGGCGGTTGAGCGGCTGATGCTGGCCGAACTTCTCGAACAGGATCATCGCCAGCAGGCCAGGACCGGCCCAGCCGCGCGGGGTGGCGTGGAACGGCGCCGGAGCCTGGCTGATCGCCTCGCAGTCGCGGCAGGTGAACTTCTCCCGCACGTGTTGGATCACCTTCCATTGCCGCGGCACCACCTCCAGCGTCTCGGTGATATCCTCGCCCAGCTTGCGCAGCCGATGACCGCCGCAGCAGTGGCAAGCGGTCGGCGCCGGCTCGACCACGCGTTCGCGCGGCAGATGCTCGGGAAATGGCTGGCGCGCCGGTCGTTTGCGCACGTAAGGCGCCACCTCGGTGGTCCGGGCCGCGGCCTGTTCGGCGGCGATCTCGTCTTCCGTCGCCGTGCTCTCGAGCTCCTCGAAGGTGAGCTCCATCTGGTCGTGCAGGCGGGCGGAACGTTCAGAACTCTGACCGTGCAGCGCCCGCTGCAGCTTCCGGATCGTCAGATCCTGATGGGCGATCAGCGCCGCATCATCCGATGCCTTGGCCCTGGCGACCGCCAGTTCGGCCTCGACCAGCGCAGCGCGCGCGGCCTCGTCTTCGGCTCTGGCCAGCGCCGCGCTCAGCGCTGCTCTCAGCGCGCCAATATCGTCCGGAACAGCATCCTGGGCGGTGGCAACCATGCCCGGGAGTGAATCATAAAACGCCTCCGCTGACTCGCGAAAAATGGCGCAAACTCAAAGAAAAACTCAGCCCGCGCGCTGGGGGCGGAACGTGTGACGCGGGTTGCGCCAATCGATCCCGTCGAGCATGTACGCCAACTGAGAAGGCGATATGGAAACCGTGCCGTCCGCTGGCGACGGCCATAGAAACCGGCCCTTCTCGAGCCGTTTTGCATACAGCGACATGCCGAGCCCATCATGCCAGATAATCTTGATCAGATTGCCGCTGCGGCCGCGGAAGACATAAAGATCGCCGGCATGCGGATCCCGGCCCAACGTCTCCTGAACCTGCAGAGCGAGGCCCTGCATCCCGCGACGCATATCGGTCCGGCCGACCGCCAACCAGATCCGCACCTGGCTCGGAACCGGGATCATGAAACGCCCAGCGCCTTCACCATCGCCGCCGCCAGTGTCGGCGGCGTGGTCAGCGGAATCCGCAGCCCGCACCTTGCCGGCGATCTCCAGCTCGATCACCGCTGGGGGCGCCGCCGGCACCGAAGCGGCGACAGGCTCATCGGGAACCACGACAACTTCGGCAAAGCCCGTCTCGCGGGCTCTCAGCGTGCGGCGCCACTTATAGATCAGGCTGGTCGCGACATCGTACTGACGCGCTACCGCCGCCACCGTGGACCCGGGCGCGAATGCCGCGGCCAGTATCCGGCACTGATCCTCTTCACTCCAACGACGACGACGCTCAGGCCCGGTCAATAACGTCACATGGCTCATGCTGTGCTGCTAACTACGCTCGTGAGGACGACCTTAAGAGCGCAGCCTCGCTACCGCGCCATGCTCGCGCAAGGCGGCCTTCGCCGGAGGCGTACTCGTCTTCCAAGGCTTTCAGCCGTTTGGCGTCGGACACATCCATCCCGCCATACTTCGCCTTCCAGTTATACAGCGTCGCCTCGGAGATCCCGTGCTTGCGGGCCAGATCGCCCGTCTTCGCTCCCGCCTCGTGCCCACGCAGAACCACGATGATCTGCTCTTCCGTAAACCGCTTTCTCTTCATCAGTCCGTCCTTCAATCAAGGCCCGGACTCTAATCTCAGATGGAGGAAATTAGCCGTGGCAGGTCAGTGGCTGTCGGAATGCATTCGCCTGGCTGGAAGTTTCTTCCATAGTGTCTGGACTCGAAGGCGAAGCGTCACTCATCACTTTCTCCATCATATCCAAAGCTGAAGGCTGGATTAGGCGTATTAGAGCCTCGAGAAACCTTGGTTTTGACCGAGATCAAACTTCCGCTATGCAGGCATGGCTTCCGAAATGGGTTATACTTTTCTACCCCTGAACCAGAGATGCAATCTCTGACGCTGTGAGCGTAGCGATATCTCGCAGCGCAGACTCCCGACCTGGATTGAACAGAGGCGCGCAAACGAATTCGGCCATCATGTCGGGTTGTGTTGCCGCACGACCTTCCACTCATGCCAGATCAGCACCATGACGATCGCGTCGAAGACGGTCAGGACAAGAAGGCCGAACGAATGGGTGTAGGAATAGCGATACACTTGGTAGACCATGAACGCGCCCAAGGCAGCGAGCGAAGCCGGATACGACCAAAGCTTGCCTTTCAGAAGTCCGATAACCAAGAGCAGCTTTATTAAGCCGTGGCTGAGCAGGTAGAAGGCGTAAAAATGCTCGGTGGCGACGGAGAAATGGGTCGCCATCTGCGACAGATGGCTGGCAATGAAATCGTTGGGATCTTCGATCAGTTCGTCCTGCGTGACAGCATTGACCCAAGAGGCAATGGTGTTGGTGCTGACGACATAAAGCAGGAGCCCGCCGATGCATTCGATCAGCGCATGCGCACCCTTGAACCAGACCCCAATCTCGAAGATCTGATGGATCCGGCGTTCGTCGATAGGCTTCACAATCCACCTCGATCAAATTCTCTCTTGGCGTCACCTGACCTGCTTTGTACAGCTAAGAGCTGTGTGTGCTTGGACACCCGCTCATCAACGGCGGGAAGTCGCGTTGCGCTGGTTGAGCCCCGCTCTCCTGTTTCCTCGATGCGCAGCTTCTCCGGCCTGATGGCCGCTTACTGGCTATCCAAGAAATGGCTGGAGGCATGGGGTCTGACCTCGGTCATTATCGTCCTTACAGCTTTGTCGGCTTTGGCCAGCGTCTGGTTTGCAGAGGTGTCGGGCCAGGTCCTCAGCTCGATCGCACTTCTTCACCGTCCTAAAGATTCTGCGACACTAAGAACTATTCTGCAGAGTGTCGCAATACTTGCCGCGATCGTGGCCCTTCGGGATGTAGCCTTCATCCCCGTTCGTCACTATTTTTCAACGACGCTGCACCGCAAGTGGCGTGCGTGGCTTGATGAGCGTTCAACGATCCACTACTCGACACAACCATACGCGCTAATCACCTCCAAGATGGCGCGACCCATGCCATACGCCCAATATCTTGCTCCCCCGATAATATTGATCAGCGTGTCCAAGAATCGATCAATGGAATGGCCGGCGGTGCGCGGCTGAAGCCGCACGATGCAACGTCCCTTTGACCAGGCCGCCTTGAAGGCGCAACCGGCCCTGATGGGAGAGGCCGCCGCCAGGGAGGGACGCTATTTTGATCTCTGCGTGGTAGGCTGGACCGCGAACAACGAAGCCGCCCGGATGACTGCCGAGGAAGTCGTGTTCAGTTCTGGCCGGCCGACCCTGATCCTTCCTGGCGATGAAGATGTCGGCCTCCTCGACCATGTAGTGATCGCATGGGACGGCAGCTGCGTTGCCGCAAGGGCGGCTGCCGACGCCAGGCGGTTCTTGAGGCGGGCATCGGCAATATCGATCGTCACCGTGACTGACGAGAAGGTGTTGCCGCGTGAAGACACTGGCTGTCTGGCACGCGGTCTGGCGGCAAGCGGTCTCCAGGCCAAGGCCGAGTCGATCCATACGGGCGGCAATGAAATCGGCGCCGTGCTTCAGGACCATGCTATAAGGATCGATGGCAGCCTCCTTGTCATGGGTGGAGGGGGCCATTCTCGTCTGCGAGAGGTTGTGCTCGGCTGGGCAACGGAGGGCATCCTGTCGGATTTGCGTTTGCCGGTCCTGATGTCGCATTAGGCCTATGGTCTTGGATTACGATCACGATCCCATTTTGCGCTTCCATGGTGCGACGCGTTGCGTGACCGGATCCTGCTACGAGATCGAAACTCCCCACTCGCGGATCTTGGTCGACTGCGGCTTGTTCCAGGGTTCCAAATCCGAGCGGGAACTCAACTACGGTGCATTTCCATTTCCGCCAGATGCGATCGACGCCGTCATCCTGACCCATGCGCATATCGACCACAGTGGCCTTCTGCCGAAGCTCGTAAAGCAGGGCTTCGGTGGGCCAATATTCTGTACCCGTGCGACAATCGACCTATGCTCCGTGATGCTGCCGGATGCGGCCCATATCCAGGAAATGGAAGTGGACACTCTCAACCGCCGCAACGCGCAGCGCGGCAGGCCGCCGGTCGGGCCGATCTACAATCAAGGGGACGCAGCCGCCTGCATGACCCTGTTTCGAGCGTCGCCATACGGTGAATGGGCCGCTGTTGCAAAAGGCCTTCGCGTCCGTTTCTGGAACGCAGGCCATCTGCTTGGCTCCGCCTCGGTGGAACTTGAGATCGACCGTGGCCCGGACACGCCAATGCGCATCGTATTTTCGGGCGACATAGGACCTGGGCACAAATTGTTGCAAACCGATCCGCAAGGGCCTGTGGGGCTCGACTACCTCATCTGCGAAGCGACCTACGGCAACCGGCACCGCCCCGACGTTTCGCCTGAACGGCGCCGCTCAATGCTCGGCGACGTTGTGCGCAGCGCTGCACAAGCAGGAGGTCCCCTTGTCATTCCCTCCTTTGCCGTCGAGCGGACGCAGGAATTGCTAGTCGATCTCCATCTGCTCATGAGAACCGGCGAAGTTCCGAGTGCTCCGATATTCGTCGATTCGCCTTTGGCGACACGCGCTAGCGCCATCTTCGAAAGACACGCCGACGAAATCGAACAGGGCGACGTGCTGCGTCAGGCTTTGAATTCAGCCGAACTGCGGTTCACCGATACCGTGGAGCAGAGCAAGGCGATCAATCGCCTGACGGGCTTCTTCGTGGTGATAGCCGGAAGCGGCATGTGTGATGCGGGGCGCATACGCCATCACCTCAAGGCCAACCTTTGGCGCCGGAGCGCAACTGTCATGTTGGCCGGCTATCAGGCCCAGGGTTCGCTCGGCAGGATATTGCTGGATGGCGCGCCGCGCGTGCGCGTTCAAGGCGAAGAGATTGAAGTCAAGGCGAACATATGCCTGTTCGATCTCTACTCTGGCCATGCGGACGCGGGCGAACTTGCGGCCTGGGTCGCGGCTCGCGCTCCAATAGGAAAGGCTGTATTCCTCACTCATGGGGAAGAGGATGGGATTAGTGGCCTTCTCGAGAGCCTGTCCGAATCGATTCCCGAAAGCAGGATCGCTGCCCCGCAACTGGATGATGCGTTTCGACTGACTCCAGCCGGCCACGAACTCATCCACTCCAATGTGCCGCGCAGGCTGAAGCCGGAGAAGGTTGGCCGGCTCGACTGGCACAATGACCTTTCCAGGTTGCTTCTCGACATCAGTGAGGCCGTGAACGCCGCGGCCGACGAACGAGGTCGCGCCACGATCATCAGACGAATACAGCGGGCGCTTGCGGCCCAGCGCGACTAGTGGATGGAATCTAACACTTGGTGCCCACGTTTGACGGCGGCAATGAT
>NZ_LPVS01000027.1:0-249687 GCF_014843905.1 Mesorhizobium silamurunense
CATCCGTGAAGGCGGCCGCACCGTCGGTGCCGGCATCGTCGTCACCATCAAAGAGTAATTGGACGAAACGGATCTGTCGCGGGCGCGGGCTGCCCGCGCCGCGCCAGAACAAGGAATTGACGCATGAACGGACAGAATATCCGCATCCGCCTTAAGGCGTTTGACCACCGGGTGCTCGACGCCTCGACGCGCGAAATCGTGTCGACCGCCAAGCGCACCGGCGCCAACGTCCGCGGCCCCATTCCGCTGCCGACGCGGATCGAAAAGTTCACGGTCAACCGGTCGCCTCACGTCGACAAGAAGAGCCGCGAGCAGTTCGAGATGCGCACCCACAAGCGGCTGCTCGACATCGTCGATCCGACCCCGCAGACGGTCGATGCTCTGATGAAGCTCGATCTGGCCGCCGGTGTCGACGTCGAGATCAAGCTCTAAGGAACAAGAGGGCGGGGCGACCCGGAACTCTGAAGGAACAAGAGGCGTGGAGGGGCGCTAGCCCCGACAGGGAACTCTAAAGGAATTGAACCGATGCGTTCAGGTGTGATTGCAAAGAAGGTGGGAATGACCCGCATCTACAACGATGCCGGGGAACACGTTCCCGTCACCGTTCTCCAGATGGAGAACTGCCAGGTCGTGGCGCAGCGCACGCAGGAGAAGAACGGCTACACCGCCGTCCAGCTCGGCGTTGGCCTTGCCAAGGTGAAGAACACGTCGAAGGCGATGCGCGGCCATTTCGCTGCCGCCTCCGTCGAGCCGAAGGCGAAGCTCGCCGAGTTCCGCGTCTCCGCCGAGAACATGATCGACGTCGGCGCCGAACTCACCGTCGAGCACTTCGTCGCCGGCCAGAAGGTCGACGTCACCGGCACCTCGACCGGCAAGGGTTTCCAGGGCGTGATCAAGCGGCACAACATGGGTGGTGGCCGCGCCACGCACGGTAACTCGGTGTCGCACCGCACGCACGGCTCGACCGGCCAGCGCCAGGACCCCGGCAAGGTGTTCAAGGGCAAGAAGATGGCCGGCCACATGGGCGACGTCCGCGTCACCACGCAGAATGTCGAGGTCGTCTCGACCGATGCCGACCGCGGCCTGATCCTGATCCGCGGCGCCGTTCCGGGCGTCAAGGGCGCCTGGATCCTGGTTCGCGATGCGGCCAAGGTTGCGCTGCCTGCCAACGCGCCGAAGCCTGCCGCAATCCGCGCCGCCGCTGTCGCCAAGAACGACGCCCCGGCCACTGAGGGAGCTGAATAATGGATCTCAAGATCACAACGCTCGGCGGCAAGGACGCCGGCAAGGTGAAACTCTCCGAGGAGATTTTCGGCCTTGATCCGCGCGAGGACATCCTGCAGCGCGTCGTGCGCTGGCAGCTCGCCAAGAAGCAGCAGGGCACGCACAAGGCCAAGGGCCGCGCCGAGATCGCGCGCACCGGCGCCAAGATGTACAAGCAGAAGGGTACGGGCCGCGCCCGTCACCATTCGGCTCGCGCTCCGCAGTTCCGCGGCGGCGGCAAGGCGCACGGCCCGGTCGTGCGCAGCCACGAGCACGACCTGCCGAAGAAGGTGCGCGCGCTGGGCTTGAAGCATGCTCTCTCGGCCAAGGCCAAGAGCGCTTCGCTGATCATCGTCGACGAACTGAAGCTGGCCGACGCCAAGACCAAGGCGCTGGCAGCTAACCTCGAGACGCTCGGGCTGACCAACGCCCTGGTGATCGGCGGCGCCGAGCTCGACCAGAACTTCAAGCTGGCGGCGACCAACATTCCGAACATCGACGTGCTGCCCATCCAGGGCATCAACGTCTACGACATTCTGCGCCGCGGCACGCTGGTCCTTTCGAAGGCCGCCGTCGAGGCTCTCGAGGAGCGCTTCCAATGACCGACCTTCGTCACTACGACGTGATCGTCTCGCCGGCGATCACTGAAAAGTCGACCATGGCTTCCGAGCAGAACCAGGTCGTCTTCAACGTCGCCAAGAAGGCGTCGAAGCCGGAAATCAAGGCCGCCGTCGAAGCGCTCTTCGGCGTCAAGGTGATGGCCGTGAACACGCTCGTCCGCAAGGGCAAGATCAAGCGCTTCCGCGGCACGGTTGGCCGCCAGGGCGACGTCAAGAAGGCGGTTGTGACGCTGGCCGAGGGCCAGTCGATCGACGTCGCGACGGGTCTCTGAGCAAGGCCGCGAGGACAGGACAATGGCACTCAAGAAATTCAACCCGGTAACGCCGAGCACCCGCCAGCTGGTCATCGTCGACCGCTCGGGCCTCTACAAGGGCAAGCCCGTCAAGGGCCTGACCGAAGGCCTGACCAAGTCGGGCGGCCGCAACAACTACGGCCGCATCACGGCCCGCTTCATCGGCGGCGGTCACAAGCGTTCGTACCGCATCATCGACTTCAAGCGTAAGAAGTACGACGTCGTCGGCACGGTGGAGCGTATCGAATACGATCCGAACCGCACCGCCTTCATCGCGCTGATCAAGTATGACGACGGCGAGCTGTCCTACATCCTGGCGCCGCAGCGCCTGGCTGCCGGCGACAAGATCGTGGCCGGCGAAGCGGTCGACGTGAAGCCGGGCAACGCGATGCCGCTGGCCTCGATGCCGGTCGGCACGATCGTCCACAACATCGAGCTGAAGCCGGGCAAGGGCGGCCAGGTCGCCCGTTCGGCGGGCGGTTACGCCCAGCTCGTCGGCCGCGACCAGGGCATGGCGATCCTGCGCCTCAACTCGGGCGAGCAGCGCGTCGTGCACGGCTCCTGCATGGCCACCGTCGGCGCCGTGTCGAATCCCGACCACGGCAACATCAATGACGGCAAGGCCGGTCGCACCGTGTGGCGCGGCAAGCGCCCGCACAATCGCGGCGTGGCCATGAACCCGGTCGATCATCCGCACGGCGGCGGCGAAGGCCGCACCTCGGGTGGCCGTCATCCGGTTTCGCCCTGGGGCAAGCCGACCAAGGGCAAGAAGACGCGGTCCAACAAGGCGACCGACAAGTTCATCGTGCGCTCGCGCCATCAGCGCAAGAGCTAAGAAGAGGTAACGCCAAGTGACTCGTTCGATTTGGAAAGGCCCCTTCATCGACGGCTACCTTCTCAAGAAGGTGGACAAGGTTCGTGAAGGCGGTCGCAATGAGGTGATCAAGATGTGGAGCCGTCGCTCCACCATCCTGCCGCAGTTCGTCGGCTTCACCTTCGGTGTCTACAACGGCCAGAAGCACGTCCCGGTCTCGGTGAACGAGGACATGGTCGGTCACAAGTTCGGTGAATTCGCTCCGACCCGGACCTATTACGGTCATGGCGCGGATAAGAAGGCGAAGAGGAAATAATCATGGGCAAGGCCAAAGCTCCGCGCAGGCTTGCTGACAACGAAGCGCGCGCCGTTCTGCGCACGATCCGTATCAGCCCGCAGAAGCTGAACCTGGTTGCCGCGCTGATCCGCGGCAAGAAGGTCGCGACAGCGCTTTCCGATCTCGAATTCTCGGCCAAGCGGATTTCCGGCACGGTCAAGAAGACGCTGGAGTCGGCGATCGCCAACGCGGAAAACAACCACGACCTCGACGTCGACGCGCTGATCGTGGCGGAAGCCTATGTCGGCAAGTCGATCGTCATGAAGCGGTTCCATGCTCGTGGCCGCGGTCGCGCCAGCCGTATCGAGAAGCCGTTCTCGCACCTCACGATCGTCGTTCGTGAAGTCGAGGAAAAAGGGGAGGCCGCATAATGGGCCAGAAAGTCAATCCGATCGGGCTGCGTCTCGGCATCAACCGTACCTGGGATTCGCGCTGGTTCGCGAACACCGGCGAGTACGGCCAGCTGCTGCACGAGGACATCAAGATCCGCAAGTATGTTGAGAAGGAACTCAAGCAAGCCGCGATCTCCAAGGTCGTGATCGAACGCCCGCACAAGAAGTGCCGCGTCACCATTCACGCGGCACGTCCGGGCCTGATCATTGGCAAGAAGGGCGCCGACATCGAGAAGCTCCGCAAGAAGCTGATGGAGATGACGAAGTCCGAGACGCACCTCAACATCGTCGAGGTGCGCAAGCCGGAAATCGACGCCACGCTGATCGCCCAGTCGATCGCCCAGCAGCTCGAGCGCCGCATCGCGTTCCGCCGCGCCATGAAGCGTGCCGTTCAGTCGGCGATGCGTCTCGGCGCCGAGGGCATCCGCATCAACTGCTCCGGCCGTCTCGGCGGCGCCGAAATCGCGCGCATGGAGTGGTACCGCGAAGGCCGGGTGCCGCTGCACACGCTGCGCGCCGATGTCGATTACGGCACAGCCGAGGCGAACACGGCCTACGGCATCTGCGGCGTCAAGGTGTGGGTGTTCAAGGGCGAGATCCTCGAGCACGACCCGATGGCCTCCGAGCGTCGCGCCACCGAAGGCGATCACGGCGGTGCGGCCGGCGGCGAGCGCGAGCGCGGTCGTCGTCGCGAGAACGCCTGAGACATTTGAGAATTTGGAGTTAGAACGATGCTGCAGCCAAAGCGCACAAAGTTCCGCAAGCAGTTCAAGGGCCGTATCCACGGTACCGCCAAGGGCGGCACCAACCTGGATTTCGGCGGTTTCGGGCTGAAGGCGCTTGAGCCGAACCGCGTCACCGCGCGCGAGATCGAGGCGGCCCGCCGCGCGATCACCCGCGAGATGAAGCGCGCCGGCCGCGTCTGGATCCGGGTGTTCCCGGATCTGCCGGTCACCTCGAAGCCGACCGAAGTGCGCATGGGTAAGGGCAAGGGCGCCGTCGACTACTGGGCGGCGCGTGTCAAGCCTGGCCGCATCATGTTCGAGATCGACGGCGTCAGCGAGGAGACCGCGCGTGAGGCGCTGCGCCTCGGTGCCGCCAAGCTCTCGGTCAAGACGCGCTTCGTACAGCGCATCGCAGAATAAGGACGGGCTGAACCATGAAAGCCGAAGACATCCGGACCAAGACCCAGGATCAGCTGACTGACGACCTGGCCAGCCTGAAGAAGGAGCAGTTCAACCTGCGCTTCCAGAAGGCCACCGGCCAGCTCGAGAAGACCGCGCGCGTGAAGCAGGTCCGCAGGGACATCGCGCGCATCAAGACCATCGCCGCGGAAAAAGCCGCGGCCAAGAAGGGTTAAGACCATGCCAAAGCGCATTCTGCAGGGCACCGTCGTCAGCGACAAGAACGAGAAGACGGTCGTCGTCAAGGTCGAACGGCGCTTCACGCATCCCGTGATGAAGAAGACCGTGCGCATGACCAAGAAGTACAAGGCGCACGACGAGAACAACGCCCACAAGGTCGGCGACCAGGTGTTCATCCAGGAATCGAAGCCGATTTCCAAGGACAAGCGCTGGATCGTCGTCACTTCGGACCAGGCGTAAACAAACGAATTTTGGACAGACCGGGGAGGGGCTTCGAGCCCGTCCCGTTAGAAAAGAAGAAGGCGGCCAGTCATGATTCAGATGCAAACAAACCTCGACGTCGCGGACAATTCCGGCGCTCGTCGTGTCATGTGCATCAAGGTGCTGGGCGGTTCGAAGCGGAAGTATGCCTCCGTCGGCGACATCATCGTGGTGTCGATCAAGGAAGCCATCCCGCGCGGCCGCGTTAAGAAGGGCGACGTGATGAAGGCGGTCGTGGTTCGCACGGCCAAGGACATCCGCCGTCCGGACGGCAGCGTGATCCGTTTCGACAAGAACGCGGCCGTTCTCGTCGACAACAAGAAAGAGCCGATCGGCACGCGTATCTTCGGGCCGGTTCCGCGCGAGCTTCGCGCCAAGAACCACATGAAGATCATCTCGCTCGCGCCTGAAGTGCTGTAAGGAGCCGGACCAATGCAGAAGATCAGAAAAGGCGACAAGGTCGTCGTGCTTGCCGGCAAGGACAAGGGCCGTTCGGGCGAAGTCCTGTCGGTGCAGCCGAAGGAAGACACCGCGCTCGTGCGCGGCGTGAACCTCATTCGCCGTCACCAGAAGCAGACCCAGTCCCAAGAGGGCGGGATCATCACCAAGGAAGCGCCGATCCACCTGTCGAACATCGCGCTGGCCGACCCCAAGGACGGCAAGCCGACCCGCGTCGGCTTCACCATCCAGAAGGACGGCAAGAAGGTGCGCGTCGCCAAGCGTTCGGGAGAAGTCATCAATGGCTAAGGCTGAAACCAAGCAGGCGGCTGCCAAGAACGAGCCGCGCCTCAAGAAGGTCTACAACGAGACCATCCGCAAGGCGCTGCAGGAGCAGTTCGGCTACGACAACGACATGCAGGTTCCGCGGATCGACAAGATCGTGCTGAACATGGGCGTCGGCGAGGCGACCGGCGATTCGAAGAAGCCCTCGATCGCGGCCGAGGATCTCGCGCTGATCGCCGGCCAGAAGGCCGTCGTCACCCGCGCCCGCAACTCGATCGCCGGCTTCAAGGTGCGCGAGAACATGCCGATCGGCGCCAAGGTCACGCTGCGCAAGGAACGCATGTACGAGTTCCTCGACCGCCTCGTGAACATCGCGCTGCCGCGCGTCCGCGACTTCCGCGGACTGAACCCGAAGAGCTTTGACGGCCGTGGCAATTACGCCATGGGCATCAAGGAACACATCGTGTTCCCAGAGATCAACTACGACAAGGTTGATCAGGTTTGGGGCATGGACGTCATCGTTTGTACGACGGCGAAGACGGACGACGAGGCCAGGGCGCTGCTCAAGGCCTTCAACTTCCCCTTCCGCCAGTAACGGCAGCGAAAAAGGAAAAATCTGAAATGGCAAAGACCAGCTCAGTCGAGAAGAACAACCGGCGCCGCAAGCTTGCCGGCCAGTACGCCGTCAAGCGCAAGGCGCTCAAGGACATCGTGATGGATCAGTCCAAGCCGATGGAAGAGCGTTTCCGCGCCCAGTTGAAGCTGTCGGCGCTGCCGCGCAACTCGGCCAAGATTCGTATCCGCAACCGCTGCGAAGTCACCGGCCGCCCGCGCGCCTACTATCGCAAGCTCAAGCTTTCGCGTATCGCGCTTCGCGATCTGGGCAACAACGGCCAGATCCCAGGCCTGGTCAAGTCGAGCTGGTAAGGAGACCCTGAGATGTCATTGAGCGATCCTCTCGGCGATATGCTGACCCGCATCCGCAACGCTTACGGCCGCAAGAAGTCGAGCGTCTCGACCCCGGCCTCGCGTCTGCGTGCCCGCGTCCTCGAAGTGCTGAAGTCGGAAGGCTATATCCGCGACTACAGCCAGACCGACTTCGACAACGGCAAGTCGGAAATCGAGATCGAGCTGAAGTATTTCGACGGCGCTCCGGTCGTGCGCGAAATCGAGCGCGTCTCGAAGCCTGGCCGCCGCGTCTATGTCTCGGCCAAGTCGATCCCGCACGTCGCCAACGGCCTCGGCATCGCCATCCTTTCGACGCCGAAGGGCGTCATGGCCGATCACGAAGCGCGCGAGCAGAATGTCGGCGGCGAGATCCTCTGCCAGATCTTCTGATCCGGCGCGAGATTGATGAATGGGCTTCGGTTCTAGGGATCGCGCCCGGGAACTGGAACCTGAAACGAAAGAAGTGACGAGGACAACAAAATGTCTCGTATCGGAAAGAAACCCGTTTCGCTGCCGCAGGGCGTGACCGCGACCGTCAACGGCCAGACCGTGACGGCGAAGGGCCCCAAGGGCGAGCTGAAGTTCGTGGTGAACGACGAAGTGCTGGTCAAGATGGAGGGCAGCGAGATCGCTGTCGAGCCGCGCGACCAGTCGAAAACCGCCCGTTCCAAGTGGGGCATGTCGCGCACGCAGATCGTCAACATACTGCAGGGTGTCAAGGACGGCTTCGAGAAGAAGCTCGAGATCACCGGCGTCGGCTATCGTGCCGCCATGCAGGGCAAGAACCTGCAGCTCGCGCTCGGCTTCAGCCACGACGTGGTCTATGAAACGCCGCAGGGCATTACGATCTCGGTGCCGAAGCCGACCGAAATCACGGTCTCCGGCATCGACAAGCAGCAGGTCGGCCAGGTTGCCGCCGAGATCCGCGAATATCGCGGTCCGGAGCCCTACAAGGGCAAGGGCGTTCGTTATGCCGACGAGCGGATCGTGCGCAAGGAAGGCAAGAAGAAGTAAGACTGCAACGCCGCGGGGTGCGACCGCGGGAGGCTTGGCCTACCGCGCACGGTTGCCCCCGTTTTCTGAAGGCAAGGAACAGACATCATGGCTAGCCCCAAAGAAATCACTCAGCGCCGCGCGCAGCGCGTGCGCCGTCAGCTCAAGAAAGTCGCCGGCGAGCGTCCGCGTCTCTCGGTGCACCGCACCTCGAAGCACATCTACGTCCAGGTTATCGACGACGCGAATGGCCACACGCTGGCCGCTGCCTCGACCTTGGAGAAGGACCTCAAGGGCTCGCTCAAGACCGGCGCCGACACCGCTGCTGCTGCCGCGGTCGGCAAGCTCATCGCCGAGCGTGCCACGAAGGCTGGCGTCAAGGAAGTCGTCTTCGACCGTGGTGCCTACATCTATCATGGCCGCGTCAAGGCGCTGGCCGAGGCCGCCCGCGAAGGTGGGTTGAGCTTCTGATTTTTCACCGCCGGCGACCCAAAAGCGGCGCCGGCATTCAGCAACCGTGCTTCCGGAAAAGAACAAGGAACAGGATATGGCACAGGAACGTAGGGAAGGCGGCCGTGGCCGCGAGCGTGATCGCGAAGAGCGCGACGACGGCATGGTGGACAAGCTCGTCCACATCAACCGCGTCGCCAAGGTGGTGAAGGGCGGCCGTCGCTTCGGCTTTGCCGCGCTCGTCGTCGTCGGCGACCAGAAGGGCCGCGTCGGCTTCGGCCACGGCAAGGCGCGCGAAGTGCCGGAGGCGATCCGCAAGGCGACCGAGTCCGCCAAGCGCGACATGATCTTCGTGCCGCTGCGTTCGGGCCGCACGCTGCATCACGACGTCGAGGGCCGCTGGGGCGCCGGGCGCGTTCTGCTGCGCGCCGCCAAGCAGGGTACCGGCATCATCGCCGGCGGCCCGATGCGCGCCGTCTTCGAGACGCTCGGCATGCATGACGTGGTCGCCAAGTCGATGGGTTCGTCGAACCCCTACAACATGGTTCGCGCCACTTTCGACGCGCTGAAGAGCCAGATGCATCCGAAGGATGTGGCTGCCGCGCGCGGCATCAAGTACTCGACCCTTCAGGCTCGCCGCGGCACCGCCGTCGCGACTGAAGAATAGTCGACGCTGACCAGGGATTTCGACCATGGCCAAGAAAGCTACCAAGACCATCACCGTCGAGCAGATCGGTTCGCCGATCCGCCGGCCGAAGGAGCAGCGCGCGACGCTGGTCGGCCTCGGCCTGAACAAGATGCACAAGCGGCGCACGCTGGAAGATACCCCTTCGGTGCGCGGCATGATCGCCGCCGTCCAGCACCTCGTCCGCGTCGTGGACGAGGCCTGAACGGAAGCGCAGGAGAAGAAACATGAAACTCAACGATCTGCGTGACAAGGACGGCGCCACGCATTCCAAGAAGCGCCTCGGCCGCGGCATCGGCTCCGGCTCTGGCAAGACCGCCGGTCGCGGCGTCAAGGGCCAGAAGGCGCGCTCGGGCGTCGCCATCAACGGCTTCGAGGGCGGCCAGATGCCGCTCTACCGGCGCCTGCCGAAGCGCGGCTTCAACAACCTGTTCGGCAAGAGCTTCACCGTCGTGTCGCTCGCCCGCATCCAGGCTGCTATCGATGCCAAGAAGCTCGACGCCAAGGCGACCGTGACGGCCGAGACCCTGATCGCTGCCGGCGTCATCCGCCGCGCCAAGGACGGCGTGCGCGTGCTCTCCGACGGCGAGCTCAAGGCAAAGCTCTCCTTCGACGTCGCCGGCGCCTCCAAGGCGGCGATCGAGAAGATCGAGAAGGCCGGCGGTTCGGTGAAGCTGCCGGAAGCGGCCGCCGCCGAGTAACGGCGATTTGAAGCGCGGCCGGCGGGAATGGTTTCGTTTTTGCCGGCGAACCGCGTTTCGATCTGATCAATTGGGCGGCCGCGTCAACGCGGCCGCTTGCATGTTGACGGTCCGGAGCTTATCTCGTGAGCTTCGGTGACACGCGCCGCCTGAGCTGCGGGCATCGAGCGTGACCTAGCGGAGAATCAGGCATGGCTTCGGCTGCTGAACAACTAGCCTCCAATCTGAATTTTGCGGCCTTCGCCAAGGCCGAGGACCTGAAGAAGCGCATCTGGTTCACCATCGGCGCGCTGCTCGTCTACCGCCTCGGCACCTATATCCCGCTTCCCGGCATCAATCCCGACGCTTTCGCGCAGGCCTTCTCCTCGCAGAGCAAGGGCGTGCTCGGCATGTTCAACATGTTTGCCGGCGGCGCCGTGCAGCGCATGGCGATCTTCGCGCTCGGCATCATGCCCTACATCTCCGCCTCCATCATCATGCAACTGATGACCTCGGTCATCCCGTCGCTGGAAGCGCTGAAGAAGGAAGGCGAGCAGGGCCGCAAGATCATCAACCAGTACACGCGCTACGGCACCGTGCTGCTCGCCCTGGTGCAGGCCTACGGCATTTCGATCGGCCTCGAAGGCGGCAACGGCATCGTCAACGATCCCGGCATGTTCTTCCGGATCTCGACCGTCGTCACGCTCGTCGGCGGCACCATGTTCCTGATGTGGCTCGGCGAGCAGATCACCGCGCGCGGCATCGGCAACGGCATTTCGCTGATCATCTTTTCCGGCATCGTCGCCGGCCTGCCGCGGGCGATCTCCGGCACGCTGGAACTCGGCCGCACCGGTGCGCTGTCCACCAGCCTCATTCTGGCGATCATCGTGCTCGCCGTCGTCGTCATCGGCGTCATCGTCTTCTTCGAGCGCGCCCAGCGGCGCCTGCTGATCCAGTATCCGAAGCGACAGGTCGGCAACCGCATGTTCCAGGGCGATACCTCGCATCTGCCGCTGAAGCTCAATACCTCGGGCGTCATCCCGCCGATCTTCGCCTCCTCGCTGCTGTTGCTGCCGGCAACGGTCGCCGGCTTCTCGCAGACGACAAACCTGCCGGCCTGGGCAAGCACGGTTCTGGCCTCCCTCGGCCATGGCCAGCCGCTCTACATGGCGTTCTACGCGGCGATGATCATCTTCTTCGCCTTCTTCTACACGGCGATCGTCTTCAACCCGAAGGACACGGCCGACCAGCTCAAGAAGCATTCCGGCTTCATCCCGGGCTATCGGCCGGGCGAGCGCACCGCCGAATATATCGACTATGTTCTGACGCGTATCACCGTCATCGGCGCCATCTACCTGGTGCTGGTGTGTCTGCTGCCTGAGTTCCTGATTTCAGCGACTGGCGTACCTTTCTACCTCGGTGGCACATCGCTTCTGATCGTGGTCAGTGTCACGCTCGACACGGTGGCGCAGATTCAGGGTCACCTGATCGCGCACCAGTATGAGGGCCTGATCAAGAAGTCGAAGTTGCGCGGGGGTAAGAGGAGCAGATGAGGCTGATATTGCTTGGGCCGCCAGGAGCGGGCAAGGGGACGCAAGCACAGAGATTGGCAGACAAACACGGCATACCCCAGCTTTCGACGGGTGACATGCTGCGTGCCGCCGTCCAGGCCGGCACCGAGGTCGGCAAGCGGGCCAAGGCGGTGATGGATGCAGGCGAGCTGGTGTCTGACGCGATCGTCAACGCGATCGTCGCCGAGCGGATCGACCAGCCCGACTGCGCCAGAGGCTTCATCCTCGACGGATACCCGCGCACGCTGGTGCAGGCCGACGCGGTGGAAGCCATGCTTTCAGAGCGCAATATTGCGCTGGACAGCGTCATCGAGCTCGTCGTCGACGACAAAGCGCTGGTCGGGCGGATCGTCAAGCGGGCCGAGGATGCCAAGGCCGCCGGCCAGCCGGTGCGCAAGGACGACAACCCGGCTGTGTTCGAGGAGCGCCTGCGCGAATACTACAAGAAGACGGCGCCGCTGACCGGTTACTACTATGCCAAAGGCAGGCTGAAGACCGTCGACGGCATGGCCAGCATCGATGCCGTGACCGCGGAGATCGAGGGCGTGCTGGCGGCGACGGCGAAGTAGGCCGTTCCGACAAGTAGAGATTGCGCTTGACTGGAAGGAGCCGTTGGGGTATGGCGGCCCGTCTTCCTGTCAGGCATAGAGTTTGCTTGCCCGCAAGGGCAGGGCAGTCGTTTTGAACCAGGAAACTCCCGCAAGGGCCGGCCTCCACCGGACGCGGGGCAACTTAGATCGCGCCGGCTCGTCCGGCCCATATGGAGATGAGAAGAAATGGCTCGTATAGCCGGCGTCAACATTCCGACCAACAAGCGCGTCGTCATTGCGCTTCAGTACATTCACGGCATCGGCAAGAAGTTTGCCCAGGAGATCGTCGACAAGGTCGGCATCCCGGCCGACCGCCGCGTCAACCAGCTGACCGACGCGGAAGTGCTGCAGATCCGCGAGACGATCGACCGCGACTACCAGGTCGAAGGCGACCTGCGTCGCGAAGTCTCGATGAACATCAAGCGGCTCATGGACCTCGGCTGCTATCGCGGCCTGCGTCATCGCCGCTCGCTGCCGGTCCGCGGCCAGCGTACGCATACCAATGCGCGCACCCGCAAGGGCCCGGCCAAGGCGATCGCCGGCAAGAAGAAGTAATTGGTGAATGGTGAAATCGTGAATGGTGAATGGCTTGGTCTATTCACTATTCACAATTCACCCGGTGTAGCCGCTGGCATTACGGCGGTGTAGAGATCAACTGAAAGGACTACCATGGCCAAGGAAGCCGCTCGTGTTCGCCGTCGCGAACGCAAGAACATCTCGTCGGGCGTTGCCCACGTCAATTCGACCTTCAACAACACGATGATCACCATCACCGACGCACAGGGCAATTCGATTGCCTGGTCGTCGGCCGGCGCACAGGGCTTCAAGGGTTCGCGCAAGTCGACCCCGTTCGCCGCCCAGATGGCCGCCGAGGACGTCGCCAAGAAGGCCCAAGAACACGGCATGCGCATGCTCGAGGTCGAGGTCTGCGGACCCGGCTCCGGCCGCGAATCGGCGCTGCGCGCCCTACAGGCAGCTGGCTTCACCATCACCTCGATCCGTGATGTGACGCCGATCCCGCACAATGGCTGCCGCCCGCGCAAGAAGCGCCGCGTCTAATATTTTTGAACGCCGCGTGAGCGCCAAGGCGCTCCTCCGAGGCAATTCCAGGCTGCCCGCCACGATTGGATGGTGGCGGGTCAAAGGAAGGAAGACACCATGATCCAGAAAAATTGGCAGGAACTGATCAAGCCGAACAAGATCGAGTTCTCGTCGAAGAAGAAGACGCTGACCACGCTGGTGGCCGAGCCGCTCGAGCGCGGCTTCGGCCTTACCCTCGGCAACGCGCTGCGGCGCGTGCTTCTGTCTTCGCTGCGCGGCGCGGCCGTCACCGCCGTGCAGATCGACGGCGTGCTGCACGAATTCTCGTCCATCGCCGGCGTGCGCGAGGACGTGACCGACATCGTGCTCAACATCAAGGAAATCGCCATCCGCATGGAAGGCGATGGTCCCAAACGCATGGTCGTGCGCAAGCAGGGCCCGGGCGCCGTGCTCGCCGGCGATATCCAGACCGTCGGCGACGTCGAGATCCTCAACCCCGACCACGTGATCTGCACGCTGGACGAGGGTGCCGAGATCCGCATGGAGTTCACCGTCGACACCGGCAAGGGCTATGTGCCGGCCGAGCGCAACCGCGCCGAGGACGCGCCGATCGGCCTGATCCCGGTCGACAGCCTCTACTCGCCGGTCAAGAAGGTCTCCTACAAGGTCGAGAACACCCGCGAGGGCCAGGTCCTCGACTATGACAAGCTGACCATGACCATCGAGACCGACGGTTCCATCTCGGGCGAGGATGCGGTGGCTTTCGCCGCCCGCATCCTGCAGGACCAGCTCGGCCTGTTCGTCAACTTCGACGAGCCGCAGAAGGAAGTCGCCACCGAAGCCGTCACCGAGCTCGCCTTCAACCCGGCGCTGCTCAAGAAGGTCGACGAGCTCGAGCTTTCGGTGCGTTCGGCCAACTGCCTGAAGAACGACAACATCGTCTATATCGGCGACCTGATCCAGAAGACCGAAGCCGAGATGCTGCGCACCCCGAACTTCGGCCGCAAGTCGCTGAACGAGATCAAGGAAGTGCTGGCGGCGATGGGCCTGCACCTCGGCATGGAAGTGCCGGATTGGCCGCCGGAAAACATCGAAGACCTCGCCAAGCGTTACGAAGATCAGTACTGAGCATGATCCCGAAAAGTTGCAGACTTTTCGGACAAGATCATGCGGCTAACCAATAGGGGCTGAGGCCTCTTGAACCCGGAATGAAGGAGAAGAGCCATGCGCCACGGATTTAAAGGCCGCCGGTTCGCCCGCAGCGTAAGCCATCGCAAGTCGATGTTTGCCAACCTTGCCGTGTCGCTGATCGAGCACGAGCAGATCGTCACCACCCTGCCGAAGGCGAAGGACCTGCGTCCGATCGTCGAGAAGCTGGTGACGCTCGGCAAGCGCGGCGACCTGCACGCCCGCCGCCAGGTGATCGCGCAGATCGGCAATGAAGGCGTCGTCAATCGCCTGTTCGAAACCATCGCACCGCGCTACGCCACCCGCAACGGCGGCTACCTGCGCATCATGAAGGCGGGCTTCCGCCACGGCGACAACGCCGCCATGGCGGTCATCGAGTTCGTCGACCGCGACACCTCGGCCAAGGGCGCCGCCGACCGCGCCCGCCTCGAGGCTGAGGGCGGCAACGAGGAAGCCGCGGCCGCGTAAGGCCTCGGTTTCGGAATTGACCAAGAGGGGCCTGCGGGCCCCTTTTTTATTTTGAGGGCGGAGCGTAGGAGCGGGCGGATTCCCGTTCGCACGCTCACGCTTTTGCGCAACAAGCGTCGTATTTTCCGTGCATTGGCCTTTCATTCTGCACAATCGTCGGGACAATGGCGCCTGATCTGGAGGATTCGGAATGCACCTCAAACGGCTGTTTCTCATTGCAGTTTGCGCGCTTGCCGCTTTCGCCGCGGCACCGGCGGTGAGACAGGCATTGGCTGAGGACGCCGCCAAGCCGGCCGACCCCGGCCTCTCCGACGTGCTGACCGACCTGCTGCATGGCGTCGAAGGTGAGAATGCCACCTCCGGGCCAGACAAGCGTGTGCCGTTCGGTCGCGAGGAGGTGCAGCTTTCCTTCGCGCCGCTGGTCAAGCAGACCGCGCCGGCCGTGGTCAATGTCTATGCCTCGCAGACGGCGAAGGTCACCTCTCCCTTCGAGGGCGATCCCTTCTTCGAGGAGTTCTTCGGCCGCGCCCAGCCGCGCGCGCAGTCCTCATTGGGCTCGGGCGTTCTGGTCGATCCGAGCGGCGTCATCGTCACCAACTACCACGTCATCAAGGATGCCGACGAGGTGAAGGTGGCGACCGCCGACGGGCGCGAGTTCACCAGCAAGGTGATGCTCAAGGACGAGACGCTCGATCTCGCCGTGCTCAAGATCTCGGCCGACAAGCCGTTCCCGGTGATCGCCATCGGCGATTCCGACGCGCTCGAGGTCGGCGACCTGGTGCTGGCGATAGGCAATCCGTTCGGCGTCGGCCAGACCACCACCAGCGGCATCGTTTCAGCGCTTGCCCGCAGCCATATCGGCGTTTCGGATTCGGGCTACTTCATCCAGACCGACGCCGCCATCAATCCCGGCAATTCGGGCGGCGCGCTGATCAACATGGGCGGCCAACTGGTCGGCATCAACACGGCGATCTACAGCCGCAGCGGCGGCTCGATCGGCATCGGCTTCGCCATTCCAGCGAATATGGTCAGGGCCTTCGCGGACGCCGCCAAGGCCGGGCTCGACTTTTTCGAGCGGCCTTATATCGGCGCCGAGTTCGAAGCGGTGACGCCGCAGATCGCGGAGTCGCTCGGCATGGAAAAGCCGACCGGCGCGCTGGTTTCGTCGGTCGATGCGGCGGGACCCGCCGGCAAGTCAGGGCTCAAGCCCGGCGATGTCGTGCTGTCGCTCAACAACACGCCGGTCGAAAGCATCGAGGCGCTGGACTACCGCATGGCGACGCTGTCGATCGGCACCAAGGCGACCTTCGCCGTGCTGAGCAAGGGCCAGCAGGCGACGCTGGAGATTGCGCTGGAGCGCGCGCCGGAAGGCGCCAAGCCGACCGAGGTGACGCTGCATGGCCGCAGTCCCTTCGCCGGCGCCAAGGTGGCGGAACTGTCACCGCGCCTTGCCCAGCGGCTCGGCCTGCGCACCGATTTGAAGGGCGTCACCGTGGTCGACATCAACCGCGATTCACCGGCCGCCGATTTCGGCTTTCAGCCGGGCGATATCGTGCGCGAAGTGAATGGCACGAGCGTCGACACGGCAGCGACGCTGGCACAGATTGCTCAGCAGGATACGCGCTGGTGGCGCTTTACCGTCGAGCGTGGCGGGCAGACATTGCGCCAGGTGTTGCGTTATTGAGGCGATCTTCCCATTTCTGAAGATCGCGCTCCAACCAAAAGATAAACATGGCCGATCTGTTCAGTTCCGATGAACCGGAGAAAGCGCCACCCGGCCGGCCGCTGGCCGACCGGTTGCGCCCGAAGAATCTTGGCGAGGTCGTCGGCCAGGAGCATCTGACCGGCCCCGACGGCGCGCTGACGCGGCTGATCGATTCCGGCACGCTCGGCTCGATGATCTTCTGGGGCCCGCCCGGCACCGGCAAGACGACGGTGGCGCGGTTGCTGGCGGGCGAGACCCATCTTGCCTTCGAGCAGATATCGGCAGTGTTTTCCGGCGTCGCCGACCTGAAGAAGGTGTTCGAGGCAGCAAAACTGCGCCGTGGCAATGGCCGTCAGACGCTGCTCTTCGTCGACGAGATCCATCGTTTCAATCGCGCTCAGCAGGACGGTTTTTTGCCCGTGATGGAAGACGGCACCGTGGTGCTGGTCGGTGCCACGACAGAGAACCCGTCCTTCGAACTGAACGCCGCGCTTTTGTCCCGCGCGCGGATATTGGTGTTCCGTTCACTTGGCGAGGAGAGCATCGCCAAGCTTCTGGCGCGCGCGGAGGAAACCGAGGGCAAGGCGCTGCCGCTTGATGACGAGGCGCGAGCCATGCTCATCCGCATGAGCGACGGCGACGGCCGGGCCTCGCTGACGCTGGCCGAGGAAGTCTGGCGTGCCGCCAAGCCCGGCGAGGTGTTCGGGCCGGAGGGACTGCAGCGTGTCATCCAGCGCCGCGCGCCGATCTACGATAAAGGCCAGGACGGCCACTACAATCTGATTTCGGCGCTGCACAAATCGGTGCGCGGTTCGGACCCGGACGCCGCGCTCTATTATCTCGCCCGCATGTTCGACGCCGGCGAGGATCCGCTCTATCTTGGCCGCCGGCTGGTGCGCATGGCGGTGGAAGACATCGGCCTTGCTGATCCGCAGGCGTTGGTCGTCGCAAATGCCGCCAAGGACGCCTATGACTATCTCGGCTCTCCCGAGGGCGAGCTCGCCTTCGCCGAGGCCGCCGTCTATCTCGCCACCGCGCCGAAATCGAACGCTGTCTACACCGCCTTCAAGGCAGCGACCGCAGCGGCCAAGGAGTTCGGCTCGCTGCTGCCGCCCAAGCACATCCTCAACGCGCCGACCAAGCTGATGAAGGAGGAGGATTACGGCGCCGGCTACCGCTACGACCATGACGAGCCGGACGCCTTTTCCGGCCAGGACTATTTCCCGGAAAAGATGGGCCGCCACACCTTCTACGATCCGCCGGAGCGCGGCTTCGAGCGCGATATCCGCAAGCGGCTGGAGTACTGGGCAAAGCTGCGCAAAGAGCGGGAGTAGCTGCTTGCGTGGTCCGGCGGGCCTGACGCCTTGCCGCACGACGATGAAAGTCGGAATGCCGGTGCAATCTTGAGCGGGCAAACCTGACCCAGATTGTGCCCAGTCATGAAAAATCCTATTAAGGCGCACGGCTGGCGGGGGTCGCCGTGATTTGGCTCATGCGAACAGGATCGCGCTACCGCGCGAAAGACTATGACAAAGCAAACCCGTAAGACCCTTCGTCAGGCTGCGATCGCAGTCCCGCTTCTCGCGCTCGGCTTTTATTTCATCCCGATCCTGACGACGATCTGGATCGTCTGCGGTGTGATCGATGTGCTGCGCAACGCAAACAGGGATCTGTCGTTGTTCCGCGGCTATTTCCTCGGCAACGGCATCTTCACCTGGTTGCTGTCCCCCTTCAATCTTTTGGTCGACCTGCTTTGCTACCGAAACCCGGGCGTATGGAAGCTGGAGCAGTTTCCCGCCGACTATCAGCGCGAGGTCAACGAGGTTCTCGACGTCTTCAAGGCTCGCAAGGACGAGATCATCGCCGATATCGACGCCAATTTCGGCACCGGCCGGCGCGGCATGTATGTCTATCAGTGGTACGGCAAGCACAAGATCGACAACGTCGCGGAATTCAACAAGGATTTCAAATACATCAAGACCATCGCGGTCTCGGTCTTCAGGGGCAGGGAATCGACCTCCTGGCATTTCGGGCCGCTGCGGCTCAGCCTGCGCATCCTCTACAACCTGTTGCCGGTGAAGGCCGAGATTTTCGTCGAGTGCAACAACGCCAGGAATTACTGGCACGACAATCCGCTCTACATTTTCGACGATACGCTGCTGCATCGTTCGGTCAACGAGTACGACGGGCGCCGTTACTGCGTATTCATGGATATCATCCGTCCATCGCCATTCCCCGGCCTCATCGCCGGCCTTCTCGCCGTCGTCTCGGTAAGCGTCGAACGCATCAATTCCATGTTCTACAAGAACTGGAAGATGATCGGCTCGTCCAAGCAGAAGAAGGCGCCGGCCAACTGATCCTCAACAAGATCGAAGGCTTAGACCTTCGCTCAAGCCGCGCGCCTTAAACCATCGTCCTATGGCACCGGCGGGCGCCGACCTTTAGAACTCTAGGTGTCGGTTATGTTCTTGGAACATAACGACGGAGCGGAAGGAGGTTCCGCTCACCCGGAGGGATTAGGTTGATCGGACGGCAAGCAGCCGTGCATGCGGATCTGGTCCAGGTCTCGATCGCGAAAAGCGACGCGGCCCATTCGGCGCTGGTCGCCTCATGGCGGCGCTCGCTGCAACTGCATCATCTCGATCCCGCCGAACGCAAGGCACCCAGGCGGCTGACCGAGAGCGAGCTCAGAGAAGCCCGGCAGCGCATGGAGCAAATGATCCGCGCCGCCGAGTCGAGCCTTAACCGGCTCTATCTTGCGGTCGGCGGCATCGGCTGCTGCGTGATGCTGGCGGACCGCGACGGCATTCCGGTCGAGCGCAGAGGCGCCGTCGCCGACGACGAGACGTTCGATGAATGGGGCCTGTGGACCGGCACGGTCTGGAGCGAGGACAGCGAAGGCACCAACGGCATCGGCACATGCATTGCCGACCAGCGGGCGTTGACCATCCACCGCGACCAGCATTTCTTCTCCCGCAACACGCTCCTCAGTTGCACGACGGCGCCGGTCTACGACCACGAAGGCAATCTGGCCGCGGCGCTGGACGTGTCGTCATGCCGGTCGGACCTGACGGAAGGTTTTGTCCAGCTCATCGCTGTCGCGGTGGGGGACGCCGCGCGCCGCATCGAAGCGGAGAATTTCCGCATGGTGTATTCCAACGCCCGCATCCTCCTGGCCCCAGTCGCCGAACGCAGCGCCGGAGCTCTGATTGCCGTCGACGCGGACGACCTGGTGGTCGGCGCAACTCGTACTGCGCGGCTGGCTCTCGGCATTACGCGCGAAGCGCTCGCCAAGGGATTGCTGGCCGCCGACGTCCTCGGCGATCCCGCTAAGGCGGAAGACCTCGACGATGCCGAGCGCGGTGCGCTGCAGCGGGCGATGGCGCGCGCCGGCGGCAATGTCTCTGCAGCGGCCCAAAACCTCGGCATTTCGCGCGCGACGCTGCATCGCAAGCTTGTCCGTTTCGCTATCCGCCGTCCGCATTGATTTCATGGCCCTGATCTGTCGCAGTTCTGCGACACTCGGCGGCCGTGATCGCTCGGCCCCGGGCTGACAAACCGAACCCTATCCGCAACCTTTCCTCCTGACGCGCCGCATCCCGCAGCGCGCTTCTTAGGGAGGAAGTGATGAACAAGGTAGAATTTTCGCGCACGGCCAAGGTTCCTTTCGCCAAGCGTTACGACAACTTTATCGGCGGCAAATGGACGGCGCCGCACTCCGGCAAATACTTCGAGAACATCTCGCCGGTTACGGGCCGTCCGCTGGGCGAGATCGCCCGCTCGGATACGAAGGACGTCGAGGCGGCGCTCGATGCCGCGCACAAGGCGAAGGATGCCTGGGGCAAGACCAGCCCGGCGGAGCGCGCCCTGATCCTCAATCGCATCGCCGACCGCATGGAAGAGAACCTCGATCTGCTGGCGCTTGCCGAAACCTGGGACAACGGCAAGCCGATCCGCGAGACGACCGCGGCGGACCTTCCTTTGGCCATTGACCATTTCCGCTATTTCGCAGGCGTGCTCCGCAGCCAGGAAGGCTCGATCTCTGAGATCGACCACGATACCGTCGCCTACCATTTCCACGAGCCCCTCGGCGTCGTCGGCCAGATCATCCCCTGGAACTTCCCGCTGCTCATGGCCTGCTGGAAGCTGGCGCCTGCGCTTGCCGCCGGAAACTGTGTGGTGCTGAAGCCGGCCGAGCAGACGCCGGCGACGATCATGCTCTGGGCCGACCTCATCGGCGATCTTTTGCCGGAGGGCGTGCTCAACATCGTCAACGGCTTCGGTCTCGAAGCCGGCAAGCCGCTGGCATCCTCGAACCGCATCGCCAAGATCGCCTTCACCGGCGAAACGACGACGGGCCGGCTGATCATGCAATATGCCTCGCAGAACCTCATTCCGGTGACGCTCGAGCTCGGCGGCAAGTCGCCCAACATCTTCTTCCAGGATGTGACGGCGGAGGATGACGACTTCTTCGACAAGGCGATCGAGGGCTTCGTGATGTTCGCCCTTAACCAGGGCGAGGTCTGCACCTGCCCGAGCCGCGCGCTGGTGCATGAGAAGATCTACGACAAGTTCATCGAACGCGCGCTGAAGCGGGTCGAAGCGATCGTTCAGGGCGATCCGCTCGATCCGGCCACCATGATCGGCGCGCAGGCCTCGAGCGAGCAGCTGGAGAAGATTCTTTCCTACTTCGACATTGGCCGCCAGGAAGGGGCCGAAGTGCTGACCGGCGGCGAGCAGAGCCACCTGCCGGGCGACCTTGCCGGCGGCTACTACGTCAAGCCGACCGTGTTCAAGGGCAACAACAAGATGCGCATCTTCCAGGAGGAGATTTTCGGTCCCGTCGTATCGGTGACGACCTTCAGGGACGATGACGAGGCGCTGTCGATCGCCAACGACACGCTCTATGGCCTCGGCGCCGGCATCTGGAGCCGCGACGCGAACCGCTGCTACCGCTTCGGCCGCGCCATCCAGGCGGGCCGCGTCTGGACCAACTGCTACCACGCCTATCCGGCGCATGCCGCCTTCGGCGGCTACAAGCAGTCCGGCATCGGCCGCGAGACGCACAAGATGATGCTCGACCACTATCAGCAGACCAAGAACATGCTGGTCAGCTACAGCCCGAAGAAGCTCGGTTTCTTCTGATCCTCCCGGGCGAAGCGGAGGGAGGGCGCGGAAGCCATGCCCTCCCTTCATCAGAGGAGGATTCCATGGACAAGACTTCATTGGGCAAGGTCTCAGCTACGCCGGAGGCCGAGGCGCTGCTTGCCGAGATCATCGCCGATCACGGTCCGGTGCTATTCCATCAATCCGGCGGCTGCTGCGACGGATCCTCGCCGATGTGCTACCCGCGCGGCGAGTTCATCGTCTGCGATAGTGACGTGAGGTTGGGCGAGATCGGCGACACGCCGGTCTATATCAGCGCCTCTCAATTCGAAGCCTGGAAGCACACGGATCTCATCATCGACGTGGTATCGGGCGGGGGTGGCATGTTCTCGCTCGACAACGGCCGCGAAAAGCGGTTCCTGACGCGCTCGACGGTTTGCGCCGTGCCGGCGCCGTCTTCGAACGGCTGATCGGACTGATCCGTCATCCGCGACGATTTGGGGCAATCGTCGCGCTTTGTTGGGTCTTTGGCTCGCAAGATGCCTGCCTTAGTGCTATGGCGCCGCTTTCGAATGGAAAAGCGAACATGGCAGGCGTTGAACAGATAACGGTGGAGGCCGGCGAGGCGGGCATGCGGCTCGACCGCTGGTTCAAGGTCCACTATCCGGGCCTCGGTTTCGGCCATCTGCAGAAGCTCCTGCGCTCCGGCCAGATCCGCGTCGATGGCGGCCGGGTGAAGGCCGACTCGCGCGTCGAGCCCGGGCAGACCGTGCGCATTCCGCCGCTCGACGTCGACAAGAAGGGCGAAGCCGCGCTCACCGGCCATTCGATCCGCAACCAGGGCGATGCCGACGTGCTGGCCAAGATGTTGTTGCACGAGGACCCGAAAGTCTTCGTCTTCAACAAGCCGGCGGGGCTCGCGGTCCAAGGCGGCTCGGGCGTCACGCGCAATGTCGACGACATGCTGGAGGCCTGGCGCAACCAGAAGGGCGAGAAGCCTCGCCTCGTGCACCGCCTCGACCGTGACACTTCCGGCGTGCTGGTCGTTGCCCGCACCCGCCTTGCCGCCATGAAACTCTCGGAAGCGTTCCGGGCGCGCGAGACGAAGAAGACCTACTGGGCGCTGGTCAAAGGCGTGCCGCCGAAGCGCGAGGACAAGATCTCGACCTGGCTGGTCAAGGAGGCGACGCCGGACGGCGACCGCGTGCGCATCGCCAAGCATGGCGAGAAGGGCGCCGACCACGCGGTGTCTTATTACCGCGTCGTCGAGCAGGCGGCGCAGACGCTGTCCTGGTTGGAGATGGAGCCCTATACCGGCCGCACCCACCAGCTTCGTGTCCATGCCGCCCATATCGGCTGCCCGATCATCGGCGACCCCAAATATTTCGAGGCCGACACCAACTGGGAATTTCCGGGCGGCATCCAGAATCGCCTGCATCTTCACGCGCGCCGCATCGTCATCCCTCATCCCGACCAGGGTGTCATCGACATCACCGCGCCGATGCCGCCGCATATGCGCCAGAGCTGGAACCTGCTCGGCTTCGATGAGCAGAGCGCGGAGGACGACAATTGAGCGGCGCCGCCGATACGTTCGATCGGCGCGATGCGGTCGACATGACCGCGGCCACCATCATGGTGGGGCTGACGCTGTCCTGGGGGCTGAACTACGTCGCCGCCAAGGTCTCCTATGCCGGCTACGACCCGGTGTTCGTGTCGATCGCGCGCTCGATCCTCGGCGGGCTCTGCGTTTTCGGCTGGTGCCGTTTGCGCGGTATCAAGCTGTTTGAAGCGGACGGGACGCTGACCGCAGGCATTGTCGTCGGCGTGCTCTTCGGCGTCGAGTTCCTGTTTCTCTACGTCGGGCTGGAATACACGACCGTCGCCCGCAACACGCTCCTGGTCAATACCATGCCGTTTTGGGTCTTGATCGGCGGCCATTTTCTGCTGCGAGCGCATCAACGCCCGCAAGCTCGGCGGCCTGATGCTTGCCTTCTGCGGCTTGATGGCCGTGTTCTCCGACGGCATCGTTGCCGGCAAGGATGCGACACTCACGGGCGATCTGCTCAGTCTCGGCTCGGGCATCCTCTGGGCGTTGACCAGCATCGTCATCAAGCGTTCGAAGCTGGTCGCGACCAGCGCAGAGAAGCTCTTGCTCTATCAGCTGGCGGGCGCTGCCGTCGTCGGCGTCCTGGTGCTGCCGTTCGCCGGCCTGCTGATCCGTGAGATTGCCGCGCTGCCGACATTGGCTTTGATGTTCCAGTCTTTCTATGTCGTCGCCTTCACCTATGTGTTGTGGTTCTGGCTGCTCACGCGCTATCCGGCGGCAGGTCTGTCCAGCTTCGCCTTCCTGTCGCCGGTATTCTGCGTTCTGTGCGGCGCTGTGCTTTTGGGCGAGCCGCTGACGATCAGAATTTTCCTGGCGCTCGGCCTGATCGCCGCCGGGCTGATCATCGTCAACCGGCCTGCACGCAGGCAGCCCTTACCCTAAGGAGTTCGAGATGCGCGACATCCTCAACGACCTCGAAGCGGGAAAGCAGCTTTCCGATCCAGATCCGGTGCGCCGCGCCCAGATCCAGATGAAGACGCCGCTGCCGAAACGCTTCTACAAGGCGGCTTCGGTGGTTCCGGTCGAAGACGGTTTTGCCGTCCATCTCGACGGCAAGCCGGTCCGCACGCCGGGAAAGGCGCTGCTGGTGCTGCCGACCGAAAAAGCTGCAACGCTGGTGGCTGACGAGTTTTCCGCGCAGAGCGAGGTCATCGACCCCGTGACCATGCCGGTCATGCGCCTTGCCAACACGGCCATCGATGGCGTCGCCAGCGACCCGCAAGCGGTGCTGGAAGACGTCCTGCGTTTCGCGTCGTCGGACCTGCTCTGCTACCGCGCCGATAGTCCGCAAGGACTGGTCGATCGGCAGAACAGGCTCTGGGACCCGGTCCTCGATTGGGCGAGGAGCAGCCTTGGCGCGCGCTTCAATCTTGCCGAGGGCGTCATCCATGTCGAGCAGCCGCGCGAGACGATCGCCGTCCTTGGCGCCCACCTTGCCCAGCGCGCCGAGCCGCTGCGTCTGGGTGCAATCCATGTCATGACCTCGCTGACCGGTTCGGCTCTGCTGGCGCTCGCCGTCGATTTCGGCGAGCTCGACGGCGAGGAAGCATGGGCCGCCGGCCATGTCGACGAGGACTGGCAGATCGAGCATTGGGGCCAGGATGCCGAAGCCGTCGCGCGCCGCTCCGCCCGCAAGCGCGACATGATGGCGGCGGTCAGCCTTCTCGAGGCGCTGAAAGCCTAAAGCAATTCCAGGAAAAGTGCGCAGCGGTTTTCCGTCCGCAATTGCGTGAAATAAACTCGCAGTGGGTCGGCGATCCGCCGGGCCTGGCCACTCCAAGTGCCACGCTCCGCTTTCGCATTGCACCTAATACGAAAGTCATAATCCCATCGTCGCGGTGCCTTTCGCGGGCGCTTTCTGCCATTTTTTCCTTCGTTGGCTGCGTTTGAGTCCGCGTTCGGAGGAATTGCTGACGATGGCGCGCAGCCATCGAGGACAGACGGGATCCACGGGAGGATATATCAATGGCAATGGCATCGACCGCCGGCGGAACAAGCCGCGGCATGACGCGGGAGGAAAAGAAGGTCATCTTCGCCTCTTCGCTCGGCACCGTTTTCGAATGGTACGATTTCTACCTCTACGGTTCGCTGGCCGCCTTTATCGGCACGACCTTCTTCAGCCCGACCATCCCCGAGGCGACGCGCAACATCTTCGCGCTGCTGGCCTTTGCTGCCGGCTTTCTCGTTCGTCCGTTCGGCGCGCTGGTGTTCGGCCGCATCGGCGACCTCGTCGGCCGCAAATACACCTTCCTGGTCACCATGACGATCATGGGCCTGTCGACCTTCCTGGTCGGCCTGTTGCCCGGCTATGCCAGCTGGGGCATTGCAGCGCCGGTGATCCTGATTGGGCTGCGCATGCTGCAGGGCCTGGCGCTCGGCGGCGAATATGGCGGTGCCGCGACCTATGTCGCCGAGCACGCGCCGGACGACCGCCGCGGCTACTATACGTCCTGGATCCAGACGACGGCGACGCTCGGCCTGTTCCTGTCGCTGATCGTCATCCTGATCGTCCAGGGTTCGCTGAGCAAGGAAACCTACGCTAACTGGGGCTGGCGCATCCCCTTCATCGTCTCCTTTGTGCTGCTCGCCATCTCGATCTGGATCCGGCTGTCACTTTCGGAATCGCCGACCTTCCAGCGCATGAAGGACGAAGGCAAGGGCTCCAAGGCGCCATTGTCTGAAGCTTTCGGCCAGTGGAAGAACGCCAAGATCGCGTTGCTGGCGCTGCTTGGCCTCACCGCCGGCCAGGCCGTGATCTGGTACAACGGCCAGTTCTACGCGCTGTTCTTCCTACAGAACGTGCTGAAGGTCGACCCGCAGTCGGTCAACATCATGATCGCCATCGCGCTTGCCGTCGGCTCGATTTTCTTCGTCGTGTTCGGCTGGCTCTCCGACAAGATCGGCCGCAAGCCGATCATCATGGCTGGCCTGGCATTGGGAATCGTCGGCACCTTCCCGCTGTTCAAGGCACTGACCTGGGCCGCCAATCCGGCGCTCGCTACCGCACAGCAGAACACGCGCGCGACGGTGACGGCAGCCCCCGGCGACTGCAGGTTCCAGTTCAACCCGGTCGGCACGGCTAAGTTCACGACATCCTGCGATATCGCGACCTCGTTCCTGACCAAGAACTCGGTGCCTTACGACGTCGTTACGACGGCAGCGCCTGGCACGGCGGCAACGGTCAAGATCGGCAACGAGACCGTAGAATCCTATGACGCCGTCGCCGCCGGCGATCAGGCCAAGGCCAAGGAGGCCGTCTTCCAGAAGGCAGTCAACAAGTCTCTGCAGGACGGCGGTTATCCGCTGAAGCGCGCTGCAGCCAAGGTGCCGGACCAAAAGCTCGATGCCTTCGTCGCCGCCAATCCGGAACTGAAGCTCGATGCCGCAGCTATCCGTGGCGGCGAGAAGACGACGGTTCCGGCCGACAAGGCGGTCACCGACAAGCTGCTGACCAAGGATGAAGCGGCCGGCGCGCCCGAGGTCACTGTCTACAACATTCCCGGCGGCGGTCCCTTCGCCATGGTCGCCGATCCGGCGGCCATCAACTGGCCAATGACCATCGGCATCCTGTTCATCCTGGTGCTGCTCGTGACCATGGTCTACGGCCCGATCGCCGCGATCCTCGTCGAGATGTTCCCGACTCGCATTCGCTATACCGGCATGTCGCTGCCCTACCATATCGGCAATGGCTGGTTTGGCGGCCTGCTGCCGGCGACGGTGTTCGCGCTTAGCGCCTATAAGGGTGACATCTACTACGGCCTCTGGTACCCGGTGGTGATCGCCGCGATGTCACTCATCATCGGCATGATCTTCGTCAGGGACACGCTCGGCACCGACCTGCACGCCAAGCAGTAGCCGATCGATCGTCTGCAAATGCAAAGCCCGGCGTGATCGCTCACGCCGGGCTTTTTCATGCAAAAGCATTGCAGGGAGGAGATCAGCTCTTGCGCTGGTTTTCTTCCTCGATCGCCGCCTCGTGGTACCAGCCGTCGAAATCGGCGTGCGTATTGCGCAACGAAGCAAGCTCTGCCGCGAATTTGGCCTTTGCGCCTAAATTTGAGGCAGACACTCGGCCCGCAAGCGGGAACATCAGAATCTTTGCCGACGGACGGGACGTGGTGACTTCCATTGGCGGCCTCCTTTCTTTTCCAGGAGCCTGTCGATTCAATCTTTTCCCAAGATAGGTTCTGCGATTCATTTAGGCAATATGCCCACAGAAAGATCAGTATTTGCCTACTATTTATGCAAAAATCGCGCTTGAATGATTGCCGCGCATTGCCGAGGCGGCTCAGCAAAATCAATGCCTTGCGATGACCACTTTGCCGCACCCGGGGCGGGAGGAGTGGCACACGAATTGCATTTTAACGGCCGGCAGGCCGGCCAGCCCGGCCATGCGTCGACGCCGCCCACTTGCGGTGTCCAAGCAACGAGAGGCACTGGAATGACCAAATACAAGCTCGAGTATATCTGGCTCGACGGCTACACCCCAACCCCCAATCTGCGCGGCAAGACCCAGATCAAGGAGTTTGCCGAGTTCCCGACGCTCGAGCAGCTGCCGCTGTGGGGCTTCGACGGTTCTTCGACGAACCAGGCCGAAGGCCGCAGCTCCGACTGCGTTTTGAAGCCGGTTGCGCTCTATCCGGATCCGGCCCGCACCAACGGCGTTCTCGTCATGTGCGAGGTCATGATGCCCGACGGCGTCACCCCGCATGCATCGAACAGCCGCGCGACCATCCTCGACGACGAGGACGCCTGGTTCGGCTTCGAGCAGGAGTATTTCTTCTACAAGGACGGCCGTCCGCTCGGCTTCCCCGAGAGCGGTTATCCGGCGCCGCAGGGTCCGTACTACACCGGCGTCGGCTACAAGAATGTCGGCGATGTCGCGCGCCAGATCGTCGAGGAGCATCTCGACCTCTGCCTCGCCGCCGGCATCAATCATGAAGGCATCAACGCCGAAGTGGCCAAGGGCCAGTGGGAGTTCCAGATTTTCGGCAAGGGCTCCAAGAAGGCCGCCGACCAGATGTGGATGGCGCGCTACCTGCTGTTGCGCCTCACCGAGAAGTACGGCATCGACATCGAGTTCCACTGCAAGCCGCTCGGCGACACCGACTGGAACGGCTCGGGCATGCACTGCAACTTCTCGACCAAGTACATGCGCGAAGCCGGCGGCAAGGCCTATTTCGAGGCGCTGATGGCGCAGTTCGAAAAGAACCTGATGGATCACATCGCCGTCTACGGTCCGGACAACGACAAGCGCCTGACCGGCAAGCACGAGACCGCGCCGTGGAACAAGTTCTCCTACGGTGTCGCCGACCGCGGCGCTTCGATCCGCGTTCCGCACTCCTTCATCAAGAACGACTATAAGGGCTATCTGGAAGACCGCCGCCCGAACTCGCAGGGCGACCCCTACCAGATCGCTTCGCAGGTCCTGAAGACGATCTCGCAGGTTTCGACCGACGCGAAGGTTTCGGCGGCCGCCTGATATCTCTTTCGCGGCGTGGAGTTGCAGGCCCGCGGCGTGACGTGAATGACAAAAAGCCCCGGCGGAAAACGCCGGGGCTTTCTTGCATGGAGATTGCCGGCGAGAAAGTGCCGCCGCGCTGCCGTCAGCTGGCGATGACGCCACGTGATTTCAGCGCCGAGCACTGGGCTCAGATAGCGTCCGGAAGTGCCGCTTGTTTGGCGCGTTCAACTAGTTCAAGGGCCTGACGCCTCCTTGACAAGGTTTCATGATATTCCTGCGCCTCGATGTCCTTGAAGAAGGGTGCGTTGGGAGCAAGGCGTTCGCCGCAGCTTCCACATCGTCAAGAGACGCCCGGAAGACTTCGGCTCGCCGGATCACAATGGAAAAGCCCTTGGAGGGTAATCCTCCAAGGGCTTTAAAATGAAATCCAGTCAGTCGCTTAGACCGAATAGTACATGTCATACTCGACCGGGTGCGGGGTCATTTCGAAGCGCATGACCTCGGCCATCTTCAGCTCGATGTAAGAGTCGATCTGGTCGTCGTCGAAGACGCCGCCGGCCTTCAGGAAGCCGCGGTCCTTGTCGAGGCTCTGCAGCGCTTCGCGCAGCGAGCCGCAGACGGTCGGGATCTTCTTCAGCTCCTTCGGCGGCAGGTCGTAGAGATCCTTGTCCATCGGCTGTCCGGGATGGATCTTGTTCTTGATGCCGTCGAGGCCTGCCATCAGCATGGCGGCGAAGCCGAGATAGGGGTTCGCGCCCGGATCGGGGAAGCGGACCTCGACACGCTTCGACTTCGGCGAGGAGCCGAACGGAATACGGCAGGAGGCCGAGCGGTTGCGCGCCGAATAGGCGAGCAGCACCGGCGCTTCGTAACCCGGCACCAGACGTTTATAGGAGTTGGTCAGCGGGTTGGTGAAGGCGTTGATCGCCTTGGCGTGCTTGATGATGCCGCCGATATAGAACAGGCAGGTTTCCGACAGACCGGCATATTCGTTGCCGGCGAAGGTCGGCTTGCCGCCCTTCCAGATCGATTGGTGGACGTGCATGCCCGAGCCGTTGTCGCCGAACACCGGCTTCGGCATGAAAGTGGCCGTCTTGCCATAGGCGTTGGCGACCTGATGCACGACATACTTATAGATCAGCATCTTGTCGGCGTTGCGCACCAGCGTGTCGAACTTGATGCCGAGCTCGTGCTGGGCGGCGGCGACCTCATGGTGGTGCTTTTCGACACGCACGCCCATCTCGGCGAGCACAGTCAGCATCTCCGAACGCATGTCCTGGGCAGAATCGATCGGCGGCACAGGGAAGTAGCCACCCTTGATCCGCGGCCGATGGCCAAGGTTGCCGGTCTCGTAGTCGGTGTCGTCGTTGGACGGCAGCTCGGTCGAGTCCAGGCGGAAGCCGGTGTTGTAGGGATCGGCCTTGTACTTGACGTCGTCGAACACGAAGAACTCGGCTTCCGGACCGACATAGATGGTGTCGCCGATGCCTTCAGACTTCATGTAGGCCTCGGCCTTCTTGGCAGTGCCGCGCGGGTCGCGGTTGTAGGCCTCGCCCGAGACCGGATCGAGGATGTCGCACAGGATGACCATGGTCGACTGGGCGAAGAACGGATCCATATGGACGGTATCCGTGTCGGGCATCAGCACCATGTCGGACTCGTTGATCGCCTTCCAGCCGGCGATCGAGGAACCGTCGAACATCACGCCGTCGGCGAACATGTCTTCCTCGACCTCGACAACATCCATCGTCACATGCTGCAGCTTGCCTCGCGGATCGGTGAAGCGCAGGTCGACGAACTTAACGTCGTTGTCCTTGATCTGCTTCATGATGTCTTTGGCTGTCGTCATGTCATGTATCCCTGTGTGATGACGTTTTTTTGATGATGACGGTTCAGAAAAGAAGGGGGGCGTCAGACAGCATCCATCCCGGTCTCGCCGGTGCGGATTCGCACGACTTCCTCGATGTTGGAGACGAAGATCTTGCCGTCGCCGATGCGGCCGGTCTGCGCCGCCTTGCGTATGGCTTCGATGGCGCCTTCGACGGCGTCGTCGCCGAGCACGACTTCGATCTTCACCTTGGGCAGGAAGTCGACGACATATTCGGCGCCGCGATAGAGTTCGGTGTGGCCTTTCTGCCGACCGAAACCCTTGGCCTCGGTGACGGTGATGCCCTGCAGTCCGGCCTCCTGAAGCGCTTCCTTCACTTCGTCCAGCTTGAATGGCTTGATGATCGCTTCGATCTTTTTCATGTAGAAAGTGGCCTCCACTGCCAAAGAGACGGGTTGTGTGCCCCGCTTGCGCCTCCATCAAGCACGAAGCGTGCCAATTCCAGGTTGTTGGAGACGGTATCGGGCGATTCAGATGCCATGCCGCACCCGGATGCAAATTCGCGTCATCCGCTGCATTGGATGCGTCATCGACGCCCAAAGCCTATACATCGCTCCTCCATCCGTCTGCGCAAAATTTGAGCAGATAGCGCAATTTGCAGGCAGATTCCCCTCCAGGCGCCGCCGCTTTGGGCGGCGTTCGGTCGTCGCTGTTGGCTTCCAACCGCAAATCGGACAATGCTTGATCGGATGGAGATCGGCAATCCCATGCGCAATGAACTTCTTTCACCGGCCGAGATGGCCGAGGCCGACCGGCTGGCGATCGCGGCGGGTCCGCTCGACGGCTACGGATTGATGCGCCGGGCCGGCGAGGCCGTCGCGGCCGTGGTGTTGGCCCGCTATCCGGCGGCGACACGGGTGCACATGCTGTGCGGTCCCGGCAACAATGGCGGCGACGGCTACATCGTGGCGCGTCTGCTCCAGGAGAGCGGCGTCGACGTCGCGTTGTGGGGTTCGGGTGAGCCGCGGGCAGGCAGCGATGCCGCGTTGGCTGCCGCCGATTGCCCGTTGGACCCCCGGCCGCTATCTGCCTTCGCAGCCGAACCGGGATCGCTGGTGGTCGACGCATTGTACGGAGCGGGGCTCTCGAAAGCACTATCGGGCGACGCCGCCAGGGCGGTCCAGGTCGTGGCGGACCTCGGCTTGCCGGTCGTCGCCATAGATCTGCCTTCGGGCGTTTCCGGGGAAAGCGGGGATATCCTCGGCAGCGCGTTTCGCGCGGCCGTTACCGTGACCTTCGCGCGAAAGAAGCCTGGGCATCTGCTGCTGCCGGGGCGTGAAATGTGCGGCGAGGTCGTGCTTGCCGACATCGGCATCGGCGACGGGACCATCGCTCGAATCGCGCCGCGAAGCTTCGAGAATGCGCCGACACTCTGGCTGCCTGCCTTTCCGGTCCCAGCTGTCGATGCACACAAATACCGGCGTGGCCACGCAAGCATCTTTTCCGGCGGGCCGTCGGCGACCGGTGCCGCGCGGCTGTCGGCACTGGCGGCAGCAAGAAGCGGGGCAGGGGCTGTGACGATCCTGTCGCCGGCGAATGCCATGCAGGTGAACGCCGCGCATCTGACCTCGATCATGCTGCGCAAGGCCGATGCGGTTGCCGATCTCGGCGCGTTCCTCACCGATCGCCGCCCTTCGTCCTTCGTGCTCGGCCCGGGGTTTGGCGTCGGCGAAAAGGCGCGCGATTTTGCCCTCGCGCTGCTCGGCGCAGGCCAAGCGCACTACACCGGCGTTGCAGGGCTGGTGCTCGACGCCGACGGCATCACCTCGTTTCGCGATGAGCCCGAGACACTGTTCCAGGCGGCCCGCAGATCCGGCGCGCCGGCGCTGGTGGTGACGCCGCATGAGGGTGAATTCGGTCGGCTGTTCCCTGGCATTGCGGACGACAAGGTGCTTTCGAAACTCGCCAAGGCGCGTGCGGCGGCTGCACGGGCCAATGCCATCGTCGTCTACAAGGGGGCCGACACGGTGATCGCCGCGCCAGATGGCCGCGCCGCCATCAACAGCAACGGCGCGCCGTGGCTTGCCACCGCCGGTTCCGGCGATGTGCTGGCGGGCATTATCGCCGGGTTCCTGGCGCAGGGCATGCCGGCGTTCGAAGCGGCCTGCGCCGCCGCCTGGATACACGCTGAAGCCGGCAGCCGGTTCGGGCCCGGCCTCATCGCTGAGGATTTGCCTTTGGCCACGGTGCCGGTGCTGCGCGAGTTGGCGGAAAGCGGGATGGCTGTCCGATGATGCGGCTGGCGATCCTCGTCGCGGTCGCCGCCATCACCGTCTTTGGCGTGCGGGCGGCGCATGCCGCCAGTCGTCCAGTCACCATCGTCGACGATCCCCAGGTGCTGGCAAAACTCGACGCCAAGGGCTTCGGCTTCGCCGGTATTTTCGGCGCCGGCGGCAAGGACGACCTGAAAACGCTCTACGACGCGGCGCCGGCCTATCATGCCATTGTCGAGACCGTGGCTGCCGATGTCGCAGCACTCCGCGTCGAGATGAAGGCCGGCGGCCGGCCGCTCTATGAGGTGACCGACGGCAATGTCGGCCGCGTCATCGACTTGCGCTGGCTGAAGACCGACGCCGCGCGCTTCCGGCTGGTCGGCGTCGTCAACCGGCTCGACCGGCGTGACTTCGCAAAGCTCGGCGGGGAAGCGGGCTGCGGCGAGGTGCGTTTCATCTACCGCCTTGCCTATAATTTCAGGAAGAACGGCAAGGTTTTGGCCTCGCGGCTGCCATTCAATTTCAATGCCGTCTACCGCGTCGCTGCGGACGCCGATGGCGACTGTACCGGTGTTGCCGGGCGCTGGACGCCGCAGATTGACGAGGCGGTCGATGCCGGCTGGCTGACCGGCGGACCGCTGGAAAAAGCAGGCCTCTCCTTCAAGCAACTCGAGCTCAACGCCCAAGTGGTGCGCTTTCCTTCCGGCCAGGAAACAGAGTTTGGTGGGCAGGCCGCCTATCTCATGCGGATTTTTAGCATCGACGGGACAGCCGCCAGCGAGAAGCCGCTCGAAAACACGCCCGACACCGTCCGCCTTTCGGACGATGCGCAGTTGAAAGCAAAACTTGCCGACTATGTCCGCGCCAACGCCGCGGCGGTCGATCTCGGCGTCTACGAAATCCCGGATGAATTCCTGGCGAAGGAGGTTATCTCCTGGTCGACCTTCGGCAGTGCCAGGCAGGCCAATCATCCGTTCACGCCGCTGTTCGAGCCCAAGACGTTTGACGGGCTCGACTATTCGAAGTTTTCGCTGGTGCGCACACCGGAAGCCTTGGTCGAGCGGCTCGACAACGGCGCCTGCCAGGGCTGCCACCAGGCAGGCTCGACCGCCGGGTTCCATTTCATCGGCCTCGACGACGGCACGACCTCGCCGCTCAACCGCATCGAGGTCGGTATCTCGCCGCATCTCCATGCCGAGATTCCGCGCCGCGAGGCGTGGCTGCAGGCGATTGCGGAGGGCAAGGAACCCAACCGGTTTCGTCCGTTGTCCTTTGCTCCGCCGGCAGCCTGGGAAGACATCGGCGAGATCGCCTATACGCCGGCCGGGACGGCGATGCCGTGCCTGGTGCCGGAAGACGCCGCCCATTTCGCCAAAACCTGGCAATGCGGAGCCGGCACGGTCTGCACGCCGATCGCGACCGCTGCAGGGGGCAAGACGAAACTCGCTCAATGCCTGCTGCCCAAGGACAGCGAGAAGATCTTTTCCGGCCATCCCTGCCTGACCGGCACCATTACCAGCAACGCGGCGCAGCCTTTCAACGACCGCTACAAGATCACCAGCCAGTTCGCGGCCTTCGCGCCCGCCATTTCGCGCACCGCCTACACCTGCCGTCCGCCCAAGATCGGCGTTCCAGGCGGCTTCGCCTACCGCGGCTGCGACGCCAACGATCTGGCCTTCTCCGCCTTCAAGGCCGGCAAGCCGATGCCGAGCGAGATCTGCGGCCTGGTCGGCGGCAAGAAGTTCGATATCTGCGTAGCGACCAACAATTTCGGCCAATGCCTGGGCGGCGCGGTCAATCGCGGCAACCGCCCGGCCTGTTCGGCCGAGCATTTCTGCCGCGAGGACTACATGTGCCAGTCGCTGCCGTCCGACACGCCGGGCGCAGCCAGGGTCAAAGGCATCGGTTTCTGCTCGCCGACCTATTTCCTGTTCCAGATGCGCATCGACAACCATGCGACGCCATGGGCGAGCGCTGCGCGGGCGAGCATGAGCGCGGGCTTTGGCGCGCCCGAAGAGGAGTAGGCTATCGGCCGGTTCAAGCACCTCGCGGGCGCCGCGCCTGCGCCACCGCTTCCGCCAGCGCTGCAAGCACTCTTTCCTCGCTGACACCGCTCGTGTGCTTAATCCAGCTTGGAGTCGAAATCGGAGGTTCTAGAAACCGGACGTGATCGTTCACTGGTCCGGTTTCGTAGGAGCGGTTCGATCCGAAGATGAGCACGCACGGCCCACCCAAAGCCGCCGCCGCATGGCAGATGCCGCCATCCACGCCGAGGAAGGCGGTCGAGGCAGCGATCTGGCACATGGCGTCCGTGATGTCGGGGGTCGACGTGAAGTCCACCGCCTCCGGAAGCGCCGCTCTAATCTGGGCGGCGGCCTCGCGCTCGCGAGGACCGCCGACGATCCATACCGACCAGCCGCGCTTGGCGTGATCCTTCGCGATCGAAATGAAGCGCTCCGCCGGCCATGAGCGGAAGTTGCTGAACTCCGACGTGTAAAGCGCCAGTGCTGGTCTTGCCGCGTCGATCCCATGCCGGACGCGCCAGGCCGAGAGATCCTCGGGTGAAACCACCATTCGCGGCTGCGGTAACCGCACATCCTCGTCAGGCTGCTCACCCAGCGTGGCAATCGCGCAGACCTGCTCGAACAGCCTTGTCTTGCGCGGGCCGAAAGCCACGAAGGTTTTCAGCCATCCGGCCGGCAGCCGGTTGACGATGCCGAACTGGAACTCGCGCGGATAGCCAATGCGCTCGGCAATGCCCGCCAGCCATGGGACAAGAGCCGCCTTGGTGCTGCTGGTGAGCAGATAGGCTGCCTGATAGTTCTCCCGGCGGAGTTCGCGCGCCAGCCGCGCCCGCTCCCTGAGACCGGGGTTCCAATGCCGTTCGACGGTCCAAGCCTTCCGGACATGCGGCATCAATCGTGCCAGCGGAGCGGCGAGCGGCGAGGTGATGACGTCGATCGGGTGTCCGGGAAACGTCTCGGCTATGATTTGAACTGCCGAATGGCAACGGATGAAGTCGCCGATTGCCGGCAAGCAGAACACGAGAATGGGACGCAACGCGCGATACCTTTTCGATCCGACACAGTCGCCGCCGACGGCAAGCACGCCGGTTCCTTGTCACGGAAGCGCTTCGCCATCAAGAATACGGGCATAGAGTTCCAGATAGGCCTTCGCGGTTTTCGCGATCGGGAATCTGTCGGCGGCCGATTCACGGCATTTGTGTGCGCACAGGTCTGCGATCTCGGCAAGGCCGCGGGCGAACTCCTCGTCGCTCTCGAAGAACCGGCCCGTGTCCTTGTCCACAGTCTCCGGCAAGGCGCCGCGCGGGGTGGTCAGAACGGGCGTGCCGCACAGCATGGCCTCGACCGGCGCATTGCCGAAAGGCTCTTCCCAGGCGATCGGATTGAGGAAAGCCTTCGCTGCGCCGAGCAGGCGCAGCTTGTCGTCGCCGTCGACGACGCCGTTGAAGCGATAACGGCGGGAAAGACTTTTGAAAAAGACGCCCTCACGGCGGGTCTGGCTTCGGCCCAGCAGCTTCCATCGCGAGCCGCCGGCGATATCGAGGGCAACGTCGAATTTCCTGGCAAGGTCGACTGCCCGGTTCAGGCCCTTTCCGGCGCGCGCGATAGCCGCCATGAAGAGGAGGCGATCGTTCTTCGATTTGCCGAGCCGATAGTCATCCACCGGAAATCCGTTGTGGACGAAAGTCTTGCGACCGTGCAGTTGGGCGTGCCGGGCGCTGATGAAGCTCCAATTCGGCTGCGGCCGCGGATAGTCCGGCAAATGGCCGCGCTCGGTGTTGAGGGTCGGGAAGGGAACCTCGATCTTCCACGCATGAAGGTGGACGATCCGGGTCTCCCGGGGTATCGCGGCGCGTAATTCGGCGTCGCTCACCGCATGCCGCACCTCGCATAAAGGATGTGACGATCCAGGGCCCGCCACGAGCACGACACAATGACCCTGACTGACCAGTTCAGTGGCCAGCCAGTCGACCTGGCGCTCTATCCCGCCATAGCCTTTGCACGGAATAACACCCTTCGTTGCAAGGGTTATTAGCATTTTATTACTGCCCATCACATTAATGTGATTAGAGGTTGCTAATTGTCAACCTCCGGCGACGGGTTGGGTGAGGCAAAGTTCCAAGTGCTGGCGGGCCGGCTTGGCCAAACAAGTTCTACCGATCCAGATGGTCGGCGACTCTCGACGTCCATTCGTCATCGAAATGGCGGACTCGTTCGGCAACCGTCTCGCTGCGAAGCAGGGTCAATAGAGCGGTATGTTCGACCGGCTTGATTGTCGGCGGCGAAGCGTAGCGGATGATCAGATTTTTCATCGTCCGGCGCGTCCCAGGCCTTCTGGATATGTTCTTTCAGCGTAGCAGGATCGAAAAGCTCGGAGGCGGCTTTCAGCATTCTTGCCAAAGGCGGTTCGGGTGGCGTCATCGACCCGAGCAGCTCGCGCCGCAGTGGATCGTCGACCCGATCTTTGAACAACGCACTGGCTGCCCCAATCAAAAGCAGCGCCCGCGCGACGCTGTGCGCGTCGCCGGCTCGGGCCGCATGCCTATCCGCTTCTATCTCAGCGCGACGCGAAAGATTTATTTCTTCGCGCTCGAGGGTTTTGGAAAGCGGACTGAGCATCAGATAGAACAAGGTGCCGGAAACAGTCTTGCCCGGCGGCGCATAGTCGAAGATCAACTCGAAGCATTTTTCGAGCTCAGCCAGATTGAGACTGCCATTGGTATCTCTGTTCCTGAGATGCGCGTCCTCGTGGGCAAGGATGGCTGCGAGTGCGGGTTCATCCGTCACCGCAAGCAACGGAATGCCGATGGCCAAAATCGACCATCGACCGAAGAGGCCCAGGAATGGCCGCTCTTCGCCGATGCTGGCATTGAGATGCGGAGTTAGAATAATGGTTGTCCGCGTCGCGCGGCGCGTGCCGGCAATATCCTCCCAGATCTGCCATAGCCTTGGGGCCGACTCCCTCGAAGCCCCCTCGACCTTACTTCGCCGGAAACCCGCGAAGACCATTCCTATCAGCAGGACAAAAGCCAGCATCGCGGCCGGAACGGCGACGGCACCGCCAACAACAAGCACAAGCGGGTGAATGTCGAGAAAGTAAAGCCACACGCCAAGCGGGAAGAAGAGGGGCAAAGCAAAGAAAAGAACAGCGAACCTGCCAAAGTGCTCGCCAGCTAGAAGGACCAGTCGCGACATCGCCGCCTCACAGCGGGATGTTGTCGTGCTTCTTCCAGGGGTTCTGCATGTCCTTGTTGCGCAGCATGCGCAGCGCCCGCGCGACACGGCGGCGGGTTGAGTGCGGCATGATCACCTCGTCGACATAGCCGCGCTCCGCCGCGACGAAGGGCGACAGGAAGCGATCCTCGTAAGCCTTTGTGTGAGCTGCGATCTTTTCCGCGTTGCCGATATCCTTGCGGTAGATGATTTCGACCGCGCCCCTGGCGCCCATCACGGCGATCTGCGCCGTCGGCCAGGCATAGTTCATGTCGCCGCGCAGGTGCTTTGACGCCATGACGTCATAGGCGCCGCCATAGGCCTTGCGGGTGATCACGGTGATCTTCGGCACTGTCGCCTCGGCATAGGCGAAGAGCAGTTTTGCCCCATGCTTGATCAGCCCGCCATATTCCTGCGCGGTGCCGGGCAGGAAGCCCGGAACGTCGACGAAGGTGACGATCGGGATCGAGAAACAATCGCAAAAACGCACGAAGCGCGCCGCCTTGCGGCTGGCGTCGGAATCCAGAACGCCAGCAAGCACCATCGGCTGGTTGGCGACGAAGCCGACGGTTCGACCGTCGACGCGGCCGAATCCGGTCACGATGTTCTTGGCGAAGCTCGCCTGGATCTCGAAGAAGTCGCCCTCGTCGGCGACCTTCAGGATCAGTTCCTTGATGTCGTAGGGCTTGTTGGCATTGTCGGGAATCAGCCGGTCGAGCGACATGTCGTGATCCGTCACCGACTGATAGCATTCGATCTCGGGAATCTCGGCCGTGTTGGACGCCGGCAAGAAATCGACCAGACGCCGCATCTGCAGCAGCGCCTCGACGTCGTTGTCATAGGCGCCGTCAGCGATCGAGGATCTCGTCGTGTGCACTGTGGCGCCGCCGAGGCTTTCGGCCGTCACCGTCTCGTTGGTCACCGTCTTCACCACATCCGGCCCGGTGACGAACATGTACGAGGTGTCGCGCACCATGAAGATGAAGTCGGTCATGGCCGGCGAATAGACGTCGCCGCCGGCACAGGGGCCCATGATCAGCGAAATCTGCGGGATGACGCCGGAGGCGAGCACATTACGCTGGAAAATCTCGGCATAGCCGCCGAGCGCGGCGACGCCTTCCTGGATGCGGGCGCCGCCGGCATCGTAGAGGCCGATGATCGGCGCGCGATTGCGCAGCGCCATCTCCTGAACCTTGACTACCTTCTCGGCATGCGCCTCCGACAGCGAGCCGCCGAACACGGTAAAATCCTTGGCGAAGAGATAGACCGGCCTGCCGTTGACCGTGCCCCAGCCGGTGACGACGCCGTCGCCGGCGATCTTGGTCTTCTCCATGCCGAAATCGGTCGAACGGTGCTCGACATACATGTCGAACTCCTCGAACGAACCCTCGTCGAGGAACACCTCGATGCGCTCGCGGGCGGTCAGCTTACCTTTCTTGTGCTGGGCCTCGATCCGCTCCTTGCCGCCGCCTAAGCGGGCGATCTCGCGGCGGCGTTCGAGTTCCTTCAGCACGTCTTTCATCGCTGCCCCCAAAAAGGAAAGGTGTTTTGTGGTAATGGCGAGGACAGCCAAGCGCAAGCGCCGCTTTTCGGGCGTCGTTTTGCTGCATTGCAACATCGGCCCTTGCATTTCGGGCCGGACTCGGCCATATGCTGCGGCATAGGCGCTTGGGCCGGAACTGTCCGGCTTTCTCCACGAATGAGACTGGTTGCGTCTGTTTTCCCTCTTTCCGGTGGTCGGCCCCCGTCGATCGGCAAGCTGGCGAAAGAGCCCCGGGGCATGAAGCTCGCGGGCACGACAGCGCAGCCGCGCGGACAACCCGTCCGCCGCCTTGTCGTTTCCTGACAATTTTTCGACGGCAGGTTGCGCCCTGCCGCTATCGATGTTTGCGGTCACAGGGCCGCGTGAAAGAAGATTATTTTGACCAACGAAAACCAGGCGGAACCGAACGGTTTCGCCGCCCTCGGAATTACCGGCGCATTGCTCAAAGCCGCCAACACCGCAGGCTTCACCGAACCGAAGCCGATCCAATCCCAAGCGATCCCGCCGCAGCTCGAAGGCCGCGACATTTTCGGCATCGCGCAGACCGGTTCGGGCAAGACGGCGGCCTTCGCGCTGCCGATCCTGTCGAAGATCATCGGACTCGGCACCAAGCGCCGGCCGAAGACGGCACGCGCGCTGATCCTGGCGCCGACGCGCGAGCTTGCCGTGCAAATCGAAGACACGGTCAAGCTGCTCGCCAAGGGCGCGCATGTCTCGACTGCGCTCGTGCTTGGCGGTGTGTCGCGCTACAGCCAGGTAAAGAAGATCGGCCCTGGCGTCGACATCCTGATCGCCACGCCCGGCCGGCTGACCGACCTCGTGCGCGAGGGCGACCTCATCCTTGCCGATACCAAATGGCTGGTGCTCGACGAGGGCGACCGCATGCTCGACATGGGCTTCATCAACGACGTCAAGCGCATCGCCAAGGCGACCGCGCCGGACCGCCAGACCGCGCTGTTCTCGGCCACCATGCCGAACGAGATCGCGGAACTCGCCAAGGGCCTGCTGAAAGACCCCGTCCGCATCGAAGTCTCCCCGCAGAGCACGACGGCGGCCGAGATCGTGCAGAGCGTGGTGCTCGCCCGCACCAAACAGAAGCGCCAGGTGCTGTCGAAAATGCTGGCCGACGAGGCGATGCGCTCCGTGATCGTGTTTTCGCGAACCAAGCATGGTGCAGACCGCGTCACCAAGGACCTTGCCCGCGATGGTTTCAACGCCGCCGTCATCCACGGCAACAAATCGCAGAACGCCCGCCAGAAGGCGCTCAACGATTTCCGCGACGGATCGGTGCGCATCCTGGTCGCCACCGATATCGCCGCGCGCGGCATCGACGTGCCCGGCATCAGTCATGTCGTGAATTTCGACCTGCCGGACGAGGCGGAAAGCTATGTCCACCGCATCGGCCGCACCGGCCGCAACGGCAGGGACGGCATTGCGATCACGCTTTGCGATCCGTCGGAGAACAGCAAGCTGAGGCAGGTCGAGCGCATCATCCGCATGCGGTTGCCGGTTATGGCCGATCATCTCGGCAGCCCCGACCCGCAGCGCGATCCGAAGGAAAGGACCGAGCGTCATTTCGAGCCGGCCAATGACCGCGAGCACCATGGCGGCCGCCGTGACGGCCGTCGCCCCGACAACGGCGACAGCGGCAAGAAGCGTTTCGGAGGCAAGCCCAATGGCGAGCGCCAATTCGCGCCGAAGCCGCAAGGCGAGCGTCCTATGGCCGCCAAGCCGAGTGGCGAGCGTAAGCCTGACGGCTTCAAGCGCTTCAAGGGTAACAACAAGCGCCGCTTCGGCGGCAAGCGGCCGGCGAACCGGGCCGCTTAAGTTCCACCAGGAACGAAGAAAATGAGAAACGGCCGGAGCAGCGATCCGGCCGTTTCTCATTTCACAGGCCTGATTGCTGCTGCATCAACGCCTTCACCCACACCACGATCCGCTCGGTAAGAAAGGCCGTGGTCTGCGGCGACAGCACATCGCCGGCAATGACATGGTTGTCCGGGTCGCCGGTGTCGTCGACCGGCACCAACTCGTGCGCGCCGCCCCAGCGGCCGGCGATCTCGCGCGTGCGGTCGGGCCGCACCACCTTGTCGGCATCCGAGAAGATGAACAGGGCAGGGACTGTCGCCTTCTCGACCGGCGCGCCATAGGCGAGATTGGTGAGCGCGGCCATCGGCAGCGTTGCCGTCATCGGGTATTTGGTGGTCCAGAATTTTTCGTGCAGCGCGTTGCGCGGCGGGAAGCTGCGCTCCTTGCCGCCGACGAGCTCGGCGATCTCTCTGCCCCAGGGCATGGTCAAGATCTCGGCGCCGGAAGCCTTGACGCCGAAATTCGGCGAGATGAATGCGATTGCCGCGACGCCGTCGGAAGCGCCGGGCTGGGTTGCGGCCCATGTCGCCAGCGAGCCCCCGGTCGAGGTGGCGATGACGATCACCTTGTCGCCGATCGCGCGGCCGATCGCCAGCGCCTCCTCATAGTCGTTGATCCAGGCGTTGACGCTGCCTTCGGCCATGGCCGCACCGTCCTGCCCGTGGCCGGTCAGGCGGGTATAGAAAAGGTTGGCGTCGAGTTCGTCGGCGACATCGTCCGGCAGCGGGCGGACCTCCCCTTTCGACGCCGAAAAGCCGTGAATGTAGACGATCGCAAGCTTCGTCTTGGCGTGAACCATCGGGTTCGCCCAGATGATCTCCTTGTCCAGCCCGTCGCGGATATTGGGCACCGCCCCTTCTTCGTGCGCCAGATATGCCTGCGGATCGTCGCCGATCACCGAAGGATCGAAGCGGATCGTGGTGTCGATCGCCACGCGTGGGCCGAGAAAGAAACCTGAGACAAGGATGACGGCGAGACCCAGTACCGCAAGCACGATCCGTCGCCCCATCGCCGACTCCAAGCAACAATTCTCAACCTATGGCGGTGCCTGCAGCGAGGCAATCGCTCTTCGCCGGCTTACGCCGCCTTGTCCGCTGACGGGCCTTTTTCGCTTGGCATCTTGCGGTCGAAATTCAATGGTCGCCCCCGCCAGCTGGTGGTCAGGCCGATCACCAGGCGGCAAATGGGTCGCGGCAGCAGGCCGAGCAGCTTGAGCGGCCAGCTTATGTGATAGGGGAAGGTGACTTCGAAGCCTCCCTTCCGGATGCCGCGCGCCATCCGGCGCGACGCGCGGTGGACAGGCATCAGGCCCGGCATCGGCAGCATGTTCTTCTCGGTCAGCGGCGTGTCAACGAAGCCTGGATTGATCACCTGAATGCGGATGTTCATCTTGTCGAAGTCGTATTTCAGCGATTCCGCCAGGATGTTGATCGCCGCCTTGGTGCCGCCATAAGCCGCGGTGGTCGGCCAGCCGGAGTAGGCCGTGACCGATCCGACCAGGACGACGTGCCCGCGCCCCCGTGCGCGCATATAGTCGACCACAGGCACCAGGCCGTTGACGATGCCGAAATAATTGACGGCGAAGGAGCGATGAAAATCGCGCACCACCAGATGCTCGCCGGGCGTGGCGATGTAGTTGCCGGCGTTGAAGACGGCGAGCACGATCGGCCCCATCTCCTTCTCGATCGCGGCGGCCGTCCGCGCCATGCCTTCTTCGTCGGTCACGTCGCAGGGGAATGATTTCACATGGCCGGTCATCTGGGCCGTCTCGACCAGCAGCGTGTCGGTTGCGTCGCTCGGCAGCGCCGTCACCGCGACGGCATAGCCCTGCCGTGCGAAGTCCTTGGCCAGCGCCCGGCCGAGGCCGCTGCTGCCGCCCGTGATCCAGGCGACACCGTCTTTCGGGTTGGCCCGGTAGAGTGTCATTGAAAACCCTGCGAATTGTCTGGGCTAGTGCTCTAGCGGCGAAGAAATGGGATGAAAAGAGCGCTTTTGGGTGCATCGTTGAAATGATCGCCAGCATTGCAGCGCCCGGAATGCGACTGGACCAGGCAAAATCTTGCCTTGAAACCGCGGCTTCCGGTTTCTAGGGTCTCGCCGCACGCATAAAGGAATCCTCATGCCCCGTAATGTGATCGAAGCGATCGGCAACACCCCCTTGATCCGGCTCAACAAGGCTTCGGACGCAACCGGCTGCGAGATCCTGGGCAAGGCCGAATTCATGAATCCGGGGCAATCGGTCAAGGACCGCGCGGGCCTTTTCATCATCAGGGACGCCGAACAGCGCGGATTGCTGCGGCCGGGTGGCGTCATCGTGGAAGGGACCGCCGGCAACACCGGTATCGGCCTGACGCTGGTCGCCAAGGCGCTCGGCTACCGGACCGTCATCGTCATTCCCGACACGCAAAGCCAGGAAAAGAAGGACACGATCAAGATCCTGGGGGCCGAGCTGATCGAAGTGCCGGCCGTGCCGTACAAGAACCCCAACAATTACGTGAAGCTGTCGGGGCGGCTTGCCGAGCAGCTCGCGCGTTCGGAGCCGAACGGCGCGATCTGGGCGAACCAGTTCGACAATGTCGCCAACCGCGACGGCCATATCCGCACGACGGCGCAGGAGATCTGGACCCAGACCGGCGGCAAGGTTGACGGCTTCGTGTCGGCCGTCGGCTCCGGCGGCACGCTCGCCGGCGTTGCGATCGGACTGAAGCGCAAGAGTAGACAAGTCAAGATCGCGCTCGCCGATCCGCTGGGCGCCGCCCTTTACAGCTTCTACACCAGCGGCGAGCTGAAATCCGACGGCAGTTCGATCACCGAAGGCATCGGTCAGGGCCGCATCACCGCCAATCTCGAAGGGTTCACGCCGGACTTCTCCTACCAGATCCCGGACGAGGAAGCGTTGCCGATCATCTTCGACCTGATCCAGGAAGAGGGACTCTGCGTCGGCGGCTCGACCGGCATCAACATCGCCGGCGCCATCCGGCTGGCGCGCGAGCTTGGCCCCGGCCATACCATCGTGACGATCCTCGCCGACTACGGCACGCGCTATCAGTCGAAGCTGTTCAATCCCGAGTTCCTGCGCGGCAAGAACCTGCCGGTGCCGGGCTGGATGGAAGAAAAGGCCGACATTTCGGTTCCGTTCGAAAAGGTGGCGTGATGGCGCAGAGGACCGAAGCGCTGTTTCGTGCCGACGCCTATCTGAAGACGGCGGATGCGCAAGTCGTCGCCATCAACGATCGCGGAGGCATCCTTCTCGACCGGACCATCTTCTACGCCACGTCGGGCGGGCAGCCCGGCGATACCGGCTTGTTCGAACGCATCGACGGCAGCCGCATCGCGATCGCCGCCACCATCACCGGCGAGACCAAGGACGAGATCATCCATGTGCCGGCGCCTGAACAGGCGATGCCGGCGGTCGGCGAAAAGCTGAAGCTCGCCATCGACTGGGGGCGGCGGCATTTTCTGATGCGCATGCACGCCGCCTGCCATCTGCTCACCGTCGTTTGTCCGTTTCCTATCACCGGGGCAGCGGTCGCCGAGGATGACAGCCGCGTCGACTTCGACATTCCCGATGCCGGCTTCACCAAGGAGGACGTGACGGCGAGATTGATGGAGCTTGTGCGCGCCGACCATCCGATCTTCACGCGACTGATCACCGACGAGGAACTTTCGGCCAATCCCGGGCTTGTGAAATCGAAGAATGTGCGGCCGCCCGTCGGCACCGGAAAGATTCGCCTGGTCTGCATCGGCGAGAACGCCTCGATCGACAGCCAGCCCTGCGGCGGCACTCACGTGAAGAGCACCGGCGAGGTCGGCGAGATCCATATCGGCAAGATCGAGAAGAAGGGCCGCGAGAACCGGCGATTCCGCATCCGCTTCGGGCCGATGCCGACGAATTGACGGGCGAAGTCGGGCAGCGTCGCGAGAGGCGGACAGGAGCAGGAAAATGGCCGAAGACAGCCCTTTCATCGTCGACGCGGACTGGCTCGAGAAGCGGCTGGGAACGCCGGGACTCACCATCATCGACGCCTCCTGGTACCTGCCGGCGCAGCAGCGCAACGCGCACGCCGAATACGTCGCCGCCCATATTCCCGGTGCCCGCTTCCTCGATCAGGACACCGTTTCGGATCCGGATTCCAAGCTGCCGCATACATTGGCGTCGCCCCAATACTTCGCGCAATATGTCGGTTCCATGGGCGTTTCGGCCGACGACACCATCGTCGTCTATGACGGCCCGGGCCTGTTTTCGGCGCCGCGCGCCTGGTGGATGTTCCGCGTCATGGGCGTCTTCCAGGTCTATATCCTGAATGGCGGGTTCGATCGCTGGAAGGCGGAAGGACGGCCGGTGACTGCGGAGCCGACCAAAACGGCCCCTTGCGTCTTTTACGCCGATTTCGATGCAGGGCGGGTCGTCAGCCTCGACGAAATGCGCCGGATCGTTGGAAGCGGAGAAAGCCAGGTCGCCGACGCGCGCTCTCCAGGGCGTTTCGCCGGAACCGATCCGGAGCCGCGTCCCGGCGTCCGTTCCGGCCATATGCCGGGCGCTCACAATGTTCCGGTGGCCGCGCTTACCGAGAACGGCGAGTTGCTGCCTAAAGACCGCTTGCGCAAGGTCATGGAGGAAGCCGGCATCGATCTTGCAAAGCCGGTCGTCGCCTCCTGCGGCTCGGGCATCACCGCGGCGGCGATCACGCTGGCGCTGGAGACGCTTGGCCATACCGACAACAGGCTGTACGACGGCTCATGGACCGAATGGGGTGGGCTGAGCGACACGCCCGTCGTGACGGGCAAGGAATGACGACGATGGAAAATGGTGTGCCGAAGGATATCGACGTCACGGTCACATTCCTCGAAATGCACGCACCGCCGGCCGTATCGCCGCCGCTGCCCTACAACCGGCAGATCGCGCTGCTGAAGACCAAGGACATTCCGCTGCATTTCTACCGCTACCTGATGGATCGCGTCGGGCGCAAATGGCACTGGGTCAATGTGCTCAGGTTGAGCGACGAGGAACTGGCCGCCGGCCTGCATCGTGAGGACCGCGACATCAGGGTGCTCTACCTCGACGGCTCTCCCGCCGGCTTCTTCGACCTCAAGCCGCATTTGCCGGAGGAAGTGGAGCTCGCCTATTTCGGCATGATGGAACATGCGCACGGCCAAGGCATCGGCCGCTGGTTCCTGGGGGCGGCCATCTCCGCTGCATGGTCGTATGGGCCGAAGCGCGTCACGGTGCAGACCTGCACGCTCGACCACCCGGCGGCGCTGCCGCTTTACCAGAAGCTCGGCTTCGCGCCGGTTGCGCAGAAGAAAGAGGTCGTGCATCCGCTGTCCTTCGCCGAGCGCTCGGCAAGCGTCATGCGGCCATAGTTTTTCTAACGCGACCGCTCGATCATTTGAGGAGCCCGGCCTCAGCAAAGCGGGGCTCTTTCCATGTAGCGATCCCCCTGCGGACCGCCTGGCAGGAATCGGGTGGGAGGCGCGACCGCCCGGGCATAATTTCCGGTCAACGACATCGGAGATTTGCCATGAGCATCCAGTTCAAAGCCTTGCCGACCGAAGCCGTGCGCGCCCTGCAGCGGGGAGGACCCGACGCCTACGGCCACACGCCCGAACGACGGATTTCCGACGGCGACGGCGTGCCGTGCCGGCATTGCATGAAGAACGTTGCCGCCGGCGAGGGCTATCTCATCCTTGCCTACCGGCCGTTCCCGGAGCTTCAGCCTTACGCCGAGACCGGGCCGATCTTTCTCCATGCGGATGAATGCGAATGCGCCGCGGAGGCGGATGCGCTGCCCGAAATGCTCGAAGGCAGCGACTACATCGTGCGCGGCTACGGCAAGGACGACCGCATCGTCTACGGCAGCGGCGCCGTCATCCCCACCGATGGTATCGCGGCCCGCGCCGAGACCTTGTTCGAACGCGACGACATCGCCTACATCCACGTCCGCTCGGCGCGGAACAATTGCTACCAGTGCCGCATCGAACGGGCATGAGAAAAAAAGATGCCCGCCGATGGTCTGGCGGGCAGTTGGGAAAAAAGCCTGCGACAGAAGCCATTGGCGAAATCGCCAAGCAGGCCGGTGGTGTCTAGGCATTTTTCCCGACAGCCGAATGTGAAACGCTTCACACAACGCATATCGGTGGCGGCTGGCGTTTTCGAATCCGGGAGAGTGCTAGTAACGCTGTCGTATTCCCGTCGTATAGCCGCGCTAAAAGGCAGTCGTTGATCGATTGCCGACCGCGGATGGACCGGCGGCACGTCGCAACATCGAGGAAGCGGGGCTCTGGCTCCGCTTTTTTGTTGCCCGAATTTCCCGCGCAAGAACCAGTTTCCTGCACGAGAAAAAACGCCCGCCGGAGGGCCGGCGGGCGCGACAGAAGGAAGCTCTTGTCTAAAGCAATTCCAGGAAAAGTGTGTAGCGGTTTTCCGTCCGGAATTGCGTACAAACAATTGGTATCAGGCGGCGAGAACCGCCTTCGGCTCGACCATTTCGTAGCCGAGCGCCTCGGCGACGGCACGGTTGGTGATCTTGCCCTTGTGGACATTGAGGCCGTTGCGCAGGTGGTGGTCGTCGACCAGCGCCTTCAGGCCCTTGTCGGCGAGCTGCAGGCCATGATGCAGCGTCGCGTTGTTGAGCGCATGCGCCGAAGTGACCGGCACCGCGCCCGGCATGTTGGCGACGCAGTAGTGGATCACGCCATCGACCTCGTAGGTCGGATCGGCATGCGTCGTGGCATGCGAGGTCTCGAAGCAGCCGCCCTGGTCGATGGCGACGTCGACGAGCACCGAGCCCTTCTTCATGCCCGAGAGCATTTCGCGGGTGACCAGCTTCGGCGCCGCGGCGCCTGGGATCAGCACGGCGCCGACGACGATGTCGGCCGAGAAGCATTCCTCCTCCAGCGCCTCGACGGTCGAGTAGCGGGTGTGCACGCGGCCGCCAAAAATGTCGTCGAGCTGGCGCAGGCGCGGGATCGAGCGGTCGATGATGGTGACGTCGGCGCCGAGGCCGGCAGCCATCTTCGCCGCATGCAGGCCGACGACGCCGCCACCGAGCACGGTGACCTTGCCGGGCAGCACGCCGGGCACGCCGCCGAGCAGCACGCCGCGGCCGCCATTAACCTTCTGCAGCGCGGTCGCGCCGGCCTGGATCGACAGGCGGCCGGCGACTTCCGACATCGGCGCGAGCAGCGGCAGGCCGCCGCGGTCATCGGTCACCGTCTCATAGGCGACAGCGGTGACGCCCGAAGCGAGCAGGCCCTTCGTCTGCTCCGGATCTGGAGCGAGGTGGAGATAGGTGTAGAGGATCTGGCCGTCGCGCAGTTGCACCCATTCGTTGGGCTGCGGCTCCTTGACCTTGACGATCATGTCCGACTTGGCGAACACGTCGGCGGCAGTCTTGGCGATGGTGGCGCCGGCCGCGCGATAGGCGTTGTCGTCGGCGCCGATGCCGGCACCGGCGCCGGTCTCGACCAGCACTTCGTGGCCGTGCGCGACGTATTCGCGGACCGAGCCGGGCGTGAGGCCGACGCGGTATTCATGGTTCTTGATTTCCTTGGGGCAGCCGACGCGCATTTTCTTCTCCTGTCCGGCCCTTAAAAGGGCGCTCTCCCTGACATTTCCGGGCAATGCCGCCAGTCCCAAAACCGCCGCGCAGTCTTGGGCGACATGCATGAGACGCAGTGAAGCATGAATCGTTCCGTATGTGTTTGCGAATGCACTTGCGGCGGGCCGCAGTCTTCGATAATCGTTGCGTGAATTCCCAAAATATTCGCAGGAATCACGAAGAATGTCGCTCGATAGGATTGATATCGCCATTCTGGAGACTTTGCAGAAGGATGGCCGGATCCCCAACGCGGCGCTTGCCGAGAAGGTCGGTCTGTCGCAATCTGCCTGCTCCAGGCGGCTGGACAATCTGGAAAAATCCGGAACCATCCGCGGCTACCACGCGCGGCTGTCGAATGCCGCGCTCGGCCATCAGATGACCGCGATCGTGCATATATCGCTGTCAGGGCAATTCGAGAAGACGCTGTCGGATTTCGAAGCGGCGATCAAACGCTGCCCGAACGTGCTTTCCTGCCATCTGATGTCGGGCGAATACGACTACATCCTGCGCATTGCCGCCAAAGACCTCGCCGACTATGAGCGCATCCACAAGGAATGGCTGTCGGCCATGCCGCATGTGACGAAGATCAACTCGTCTTTTGCCCTGCGCGAGATCATCGATCGCACGGCGGTCGGGTTGAGGCCGGAGATGGCGTAGCCGCCGTTAAGCTCCGGCCGCCTCCGTCACCACCGTGCTCATCGGAATGTCGTGCGGTTGGGGATAGATGGTCGGGATGCGCTGCAATTCGTAGCCGACGCCGATCACCAGCGGCCTGAGTGGTATGGCGGCAAGCGTGCGGTCGTAGAAGCCGCCGCCATAGCCCAGCCGGTAGTTGCCAGGATCGATACCGACCACAGGCGAGATCACGATATCGGGCAGCACGGGATCACCCTCGGCCGGGATCGGAATGTTCCAGACGCCTTTTTCCAGCCGATCGCCAGGCACATAAGCGCGGAAGACCAGAGGCTGGCGTTTCTCGATGACGACGGGCAGCGCCGTACGGCCGCCACGCGCATTGATCGACGCCATCCAGCCACGCAGGTCTGGCTCGCCGCGGAACGGCCAGTAGAGGCTGACCGTGCGGCCGGAAACGTCACCGATCAGGGCGTCGAGGCCTTCGGCAATCCGCTGTGACATTGCCGCGCGTGCATCGGCAGAAACCGCAAGCCGCGCTCCGATCAGCCGTTCGCGCTCCGCCTTGCGCCAGCGCCTGACATCGGTCCAGTCGGACAGCGGCATCTGGTAGGCCGGGTCGAGCTCGTGCATGAAACAAGGCGGCGAGGCGTATTGAGCCGGGCCTTCGTCATCGCGATTGTCAGTCATGCTTCGCTCCTATCATTCTGCTCAACGCTATACCCGACACCCTATGGCGGCATGCGTGTTCACGACACCGGGCGGCGACTCCCGGGCAGTGCATGGGAGGCTGCAGGCGTTGTTGCGGTGCACAAAAATGCTTACATCATGGGTGATGAATCCGCTCGGCGAGGTGGAATGAAATGAACGAAGCCAGCCATCATGTCGTTGTCGTCGGCGCTGGGTTCGGCGGCCTCGAGCTCACCCGGGCGCTGGCCGGCGCACCGGTGCGCATTACCATGATCGATAAGCGCAATCATCATCTGTTCCAGCCGCTGCTTTACCAGGTGGCGACCACCTCGCTGGCGACTTCGGAGATCGCCTGGCCGATCCGTCATCTCTTACGCAAGCGCAAGGACGTGACAACGCTTCTGGGCACAGTCATCGGCGTCGACCGCGCCGGCAAACGTGCTCTGCTGGAGGATGGCAGCTCGGTCACCTACGACACGCTGGTGCTCGCCACCGGCGCGCGTCACGCTTATTTCGGCCATGACGAATGGGAGCCCTACGCGCCAGGGCTTAAGACGCTGGAAGATGCCACCACGATCCGCCGCCGCATCCTGCTCGCTTTCGAAGAGGCCGAGCGCGAGGCCGATCCCGCCAAACGCCAGGCATTGCTGACGCTGGTCATCGTCGGCGGCGGACCGACTGGGGTCGAGCTCGCCGGCACGATCGCGGAACTTGCGCATGACACGCTGCGCGGCGAATTCCGCAACATCGACACGCGGCAGGCGCGCGTGGTGCTGATCGAGGCCGGCGACCGGATCCTCGCCAATTTCGCGCCGGAGCTCTCAGCCTACGCCCAGAAGGCGCTGGCGCGGCTTGGCGTGTCGGTCGAGCTTGGCCGCGCCGTCACGCATCTGGATGCCGAGGGCGTCGTCTTCGGCGGCGCGCATCTGCCGGCAAAGACCATCCTATGGGCGGCGGGCGTCGCCGCTTCGCCTGCGGCGGAATGGCTGGGAGCGTCTGCCGACCGGGCAGGCAGGGTGCTGGTCGAGCCCGATCTCACGGTGCCGGGCAGCCCCGAGATATTCGTCATCGGCGATACGGCGCCTCTGTTGCGGCCGGATGGAAAACCGGTGCCGGGTGTGGCGCCTTCCGCCAAGCAGGAGGGCAGGCATGTTGCGGCGACGATCAAAGCGAGGCTCGAAGGCGACGCAACGCCACGCCCTTTCCGCTACAAGCATGCCGGCGACCTGGCAACGATCGGCAAACGCGCCGCCGCGATCGACTTCGGCTGGATCAAGCTCACCGGCTGGCTTGCCTGGTGGCTTTGGGGCATCGCCCACATCTATTTCCTGATCGATTTCCGCAACCGTCTCGCGGTGTCGCTTAGCTGGCTATGGATATATTTCACCGGGCAGCGCAGCGCCCGGCTGATCACCCAGGGCGACGACGATAAGGGCTGATTTGCTTGGCTCCCCTGTTTCATCGACGCGTCACCTTGTCGTGATCAACAGGCTCTCGGCAGACGTGGACTCAGAGCGCCTTCGACGCCATGCTCCGCATCCGGGGCAGGGGTTGTCACGTTGTCGTTGAGGAGGAAAGCAATGTCACAACCGCTCGTCACTCGCCGTTCGTTGCTGGCCGGAACTGCTGCCACCGGGGCGCTCATCATGCTGCATCCGTTCTCAGCCCGCGCCGCGGCCAATCAGGCGCATCTCAGGATCATGGAAACCACCGACATCCATGTGAACCTGCTGCCCTATGATTACTACGCCGACAAAGCGAATGACACGATGGGCCTGTCGCGCACGGCCTCGCTGATCGACGCGGTGCGCAAGGAAGCCAGCAATTCGATGCTGATCGACAATGGCGACTTGCTGCAGGGCAATCCGATGGGCGATTACATCGCCTACGAGAAGGGCATGAAGGATGGCGACCTGCATCCGATCATGAAGGGCATGAATCTGCTCGGCTATGAATGCTCGACGCTCGGCAACCACGAATTCAACTACGGCCTATCCTTCATGGACAAGGTGCTTGCCGGCGCCAATTTCCCGTTCGTGTGCGCGAACCTGATCCGTGGCACGACGCTCGCGACGAACCCGCGCGACGACAAGCTCTACCTCAAGCCCTATGTCGTGCTCGACAAGAAGATCAAGGATGGCTCCGGCGCGGAACAGCCGATCAAGATCGGTGTGATCGGCTTCGTGCCGCCGCAGATCATGGTCTGGGACCTGAAGAACCTCGAAGGCAACGTCCAGACCCGCGACATCGTCGAGGCCGCCAAGGCATGGGTGCCGCAGATCCGGGAAGAGGGCGCCGACATCGTGATCGCGCTCTCGCATTCCGGCATCGATATCAAGCGGGGCGACATGATGGAGAACGCCTCGTTCTTCGTCGCCAGTATCGAGGGCATCGATGCGGTCTTCACCGGCCACCAGCACCTCGTCTTCCCCGGCAAGAAGGACTTCCAGGCGCTTGATGGCGTCGATACCGGGAAGGGCACGCTGCAGGGCAAGCCGGCGGTGATGGGCGGTTTCTGGGGCTCGCATATGGGCCTGATCGACCTTTTGCTGGAGCGCGACGGTTCGAAATGGCGGGTCGTCTCGGCCACCTCCGAAGCACGGCCGATCTACGAGCGCGTCGACAACAAGAACAAGGCAACCGTGCCCGATGACAAGCGCATCATCGCGGGGCTGGAGCAGGACCATGAGGCGACACTCGCCTATGTCCGCCGTCCGGTCGGCAAGACGTCCGCGCCGCTCTATTCCTATTTCGCCTTGGTCGCCGACGATCCGTCGGTGCAGATCGTCAATCAGGCGCAGAGCTGGTACCTCAAGGACATATTGAAGAGCACCCAGTGGAAGGATGTGCCGCTCTTGTCCGCGGCGGCACCCTTCAAGGCCGGCGGTCGTAACGGCGCCGACTATTATACCGACGTTCCGGTCGGCGACATCGCCATCAAGAACGTCGCCGACCTCTACCTCTATCCGAACACGGTGCGAGCGGTGGAAATCACCGGCGCGCAGGTGAAGGAATGGCTGGAGATGTCGGCCGGTATCTTCAACAGGATCGAGCCGGGCAAGGCCGATCAGCCGCTGATCAACACCGACTTCCCGTCCTATAATTTCGACGTCATCGATGGCGTCACCTACAGGATCGCCCTGTCGCAGCCGCCGAAATACGATTCGAAGGGCGGCGTAGCGAACGCCGGCTCCAGCCGCATCGTCGACCTGAGGTTCGACGGCAAACCGATTGATCCGGCAGCGAAATTCGTGGTCGCCACAAACAACTACCGCGCCGGCGGCGGCGGCAATTTTCCCGACATCAACGCCTCGAAGATCATCTACGAGGCGCCGGACACCAATCGCGACGTGATCGTGCGCTACATCATCGGCGAAGGCACGATCAACCCCTCGGCGGACGACAACTGGTCGTTCGCGCCGCTGGCCGGCACCAGCGTCGTCTTCGAAACCGGACCCAGGGCGAAGGATTTTATCGATCAGGTGAAATCCCTGAAAATCGAGCCGGCAGGTGAGGGCGAGGGGGGATTTGCCAAATACCGCATCTCACTTTGAAGTTCTGCTTGCCGTCATGCCTGCGGTCAGGGCGACACCGGCGAAGGCTCGATTCCGTCGGCAGCGCCTGGCGCGATTGACGCATCAAACCGCTGGAACGCATGAAGGCGCAAAAGAACGTGACCTCGGAGAATTGCCGCCGAGGCGCTCTGGTTCCGGCTGGCGACATGCGTTAGTTTTAGCAATGCGTTATGTGATCGTCATCGTCGCCATCACCTTCTTCCTGATCTGGGATGGCCTCTACAACCATGGCTACTATCTCGATGCGACCGTCAGGGAGATGTCGCGCATCGTGCGCCACGTCACCGGCGCGGCCTGAGGTCCGACGCTGCTTGGACGGCAGGCGCGACATCGTTGCCGGTTGACGCGACGGCCCTGCTCCCACAAAACGCGCTCAACCGTCGATCGAGGAGGCTGGATTGATCCGGCACATCGTTTTCTTCAGCGTAAGGCGCAAGGAAGATGTGGAGGCCGTGCGGTGCGGCCTGCAGGCGCTGGGCAAGATCCCGCACTCGAAACATTTCGAGGTGACCCTCAACACCAAGGTCGATCTGTTCTCCAACGCGATCGACGTGGTCGTCTATGCCGAGTTCGAGGACGAGGCCGCTCTCGCCGCCTATAAGGCGCATCCGATCTATGCGGAGACGACCAGCAAGGTGAAGCCGTTGCGCGAGCTGCGCTATTCGGCCGACGTCGTGGCCGCCGCATGAACCGAGCAGTCCGCGCCTCCATCAATGCTTTGAACGCCGGACCTTGAACCGCTTTCCGGAATGGGGCACACCGCGCCGGTATGATCGAAACTTCGACCCATCCGCTCGACCACCTGGTTCTGCCGACGCTGAGCCTCGAGATCGCGAGGCAGCGCCTCTCGTCGCTCGGCTTTGTCGTCGCGCCGACCGGCATCCATCCTTTCGGGACCGAGAACGCTTGCGTCTTTTTCGCAGACGGCACCTATCTGGAGCCGTTGGCCGTCGGCGATGAGAAAACGGCGGGACACGCGATAGGCGAAGGCAACGTCTTCGTCGCGCGCGACCGCCTTTACCGCAACAAGCTTGGCGACGAGGGTTTTTCCGCGGTCGTGTTCGGGACCGCCGATGCCGATGCCGACCACGCGCGCTATGTCGAAGCAGGGCTGTCGGCCGGGGATATGCTGAGCTTTTCGCGTGCCTTCACCGACACCGAGGGCAAAAGCGACACGGCATCGTTCAAACTGGCGTTCGTGGCCGATAGAAAAGCAACGGACGCATTCCTGTTCGCCTGTCAGCGCATCAACGCGCCGAAGATCGACCGCACCGCCCTGCAGGCGCATGCCAATGGAGTGACCGGCATCGTCGAGATCGTCGCTGTCAGCGACAGGCCTTCGAGCCAGGCCGGGCTGGTGTCGACCGCAGCCGGCAAGGTCGCGAAGGACGGTGACAAGGTTGAATTGCCCAACGCGACCCTCACCATCCTGACGCCTGATTCAATAGCCTCCCGCTTCGATATTCCGGCAGGGGGCGCTTCGGACCTGCGTTTTGCAGCCATCGTTTTGTCGACCCGCAGCACGGCCGATGTCGCGCATCTGCTTGCAGCCAACGCAATCGAACACAACATGAGCGGCGACGATATCGTCGTGCCGCCGGCGCCCGGTCAGGGCGCGGCGGTCATCTTTCGGGAGATCCCATGAGCGAGTCCCTGACGCCCAATAGATCGGTAACCGTTGGCAAGGTCGTCTTCGCCAACGATGCGCCGCTGTCGCTGATTGCCGGCCCCTGTCAGCTCGAATCGCGCCAGCACGCCTTCGACATGGCCGGCGCGCTGAAGGAACTGACTGAGCGGCTGGGCATCGGCCTCGTCTACAAGACCAGCTACGACAAGGCCAACCGCACCTCGCTGACGGCGACGCGCGGCGCAGGGCTCGAGGCGGCGATGCCCATTTTCGACGATCTGCGCAAGACGTTTTCCATCCCCGTGCTGACGGACGTCCACACCGAGGAACAGTGCGCGATCGTAGCGCCGCATGTCGACGTCCTGCAGATACCGGCTTTTCTATCGCGACAGACCGACATGCTTGTCGCCGCGGCACGGACGGGCAAGGTCGTCAATGTGAAGAAGGGCCAGTTCCTGGCACCATGGGACATGAAGAATGTCGTCGCCAAGATCACCGGCTCCGGCAACCTGAACGTGCTGACCACCGAACGTGGCGCCTCGTTCGGCTACAACACGCTTGTGTCGGACATGCGCGCGCTGCCGATCATGGCTGAAATCGGCGCGCCGGTGATTTTCGACGCCACCCATTCCGTGCAGCAGCCGGGCGGGCAGGGCGGCTCCTCCGGCGGCGAACGCCGCTTCGTCGCAACGCTGGCCTGCGCGGCCGTCGCCGTCGGCGTTGCGGGGGTCTTCATCGAAACCCACCATGATCCGGATAACTCGACCTCTTCCGACGGCCCCAACATGGTGCCTCTCAAGGACATGCCGGCCCTGCTGGAAAAGCTCATGGCGTTCGACCGCGTCGCCAAGGGACGCTGACAGCGGCTGGCTGCGCCGAATCCGGTGGCGGCTTGTACGCTCGCCTTGCAACTGAGCGTCTTGGCAGGAGGAAGCCATGTCTGTCGCCCGCGTCACCGAAATCACGTCGTCGTCCCAGAAGAGCTTTCAGGACGCGATCGAGAATGGCATTGCGCGTGCCGCAAAGACCCTGAAGAATGTCGAGGGCGCCTGGATCCAGGACCAGAAGATCGTCGTCGAAAACGGCAGGATCGCTGCCTACCGGGTCAACATGAAGGTGACCTTCATCCTCACCGACTAGGATCAGGCTGCCGGCGGAAAAGTCTGGAACCTTCACCCGCTCCCCTCATTGTCCAAGCATGCATTGAATCGAGAGGAGCACCACCATGACTACCCCGTCTGGGCATACTGAAGCCATTGCCGCCTCGCGCGTCATCGGCACCTCGGTCTACAATACCGAAGGCAACAGCATCGGCAGCATTGAGGATGTCATGCTCGACAAGATGTCGAACGGCATCATGTTCGCCGTGATCGGTTTCGGCGGTTTCCTCGGCATGGGCGAGAAATACCACGCCATCCCGTGGGCCAGCCTCGACTACGATGCGGACAAGGGCGGCTACGTCGTGCCTTTCACCAAGGACCAGCTCAAGGCGGCGCCCGCGTATTCGATCAAGGAGTTGACCGGCGCCGACGGCGAAGCGGCGCGCGATGCATCCTTCGAGTATTACCACGTAGCGCCTTACTGGCATTGACCGGCAAACAGCGGATCGGAATCGAAAGGCCCCCGGAAATCCGAGGGCCTTTGTGTTTCTGGACCTCTACTCCGCTGCGCGGAGAGTAGAAAGCTCCATCGAGCTTTGCTGGGGTTTCTGATCATCACAGGACGTCAGGAACGCCGCCGCGATCAGGAACAAACTCACGATACCGCTCAACTGGGACATGGCGAAACTCCTCCTGTTTCGCCCCGCGCGAACACGACCATAGATCAGAAGGGCCGGTCATGCGCATGACTTATGATGACAGAAATTTGCGCTTCGTGACTCTTGCCGCCGGCAATAATTGCGGACCGCCCGATTGCCTTTTGCGGTGCTTTGGCTAAGAGGGGCGCGACGCTTCAATCGATCAATCGGGGACATCGCAAATGACCGCCATCATCGACATTGTCGGGCGTGAAATCCTGGACAGCCGTGGAAATCCGACCGTCGAGGTCGACGTGGTGCTGGAAGACGGCTCGATGGGCCGCGCCGCGGTCCCGTCGGGCGCCTCGACCGGCGCCCATGAGGCGGTCGAAGTGCGCGACGGCGGGCCGCGTTATCTCGGCAAGGGCGTTGAGCGCGCGGTCGAGGCAGTGAACGGCGAGCTGTTCGAGGCGATCGGCGGCATGGAAGCCGAGAACCAGATCCATATCGACCAGACGATGATCGAGCTCGACGGCACGCCGAACAAGAGCCGCCTCGGCGCCAACGCCATCCTCGGCGTGTCGCTGGCGGTCGCCAAGGCTGCGGCCGAAGCCGCCGGCCTGCCGCTCTACCGCTATGTCGGCGGCGCGAATGCGCATATCCTGCCGGTGCCGATGATGAACATCATCAACGGCGGCGCGCATGCCGACAATCCGATCGACTTCCAGGAATTCATGATCCTGCCGGTCGGCGCGCCGACGCTGCGCGACGGCGTGCGCTGGGGCTCGGAGATCTTCCACACGCTGAGGAAGAAGCTGAAGGACGCCGGCCACAACACCAATGTCGGCGACGAGGGCGGCTTCGCCCCCAACTTGAAGAGCGCGCCGTCGGCCCTCGATTTCATCATGGAATCGATCGAGAAGGCCGGGTTCAAGCCTGGCGAGGACGTCGCGCTCGGCCTCGACTGCGCGGCGACCGAGTTCTTCAAGGACGGCAACTACGTCTATGAGGGCGAGAAGAAGACGCGCGATCCGAAGGCGCAGGCCAAATACCTCGCCAAACTCGCTTCCGACTATCCGATCATCACCATTGAGGACGGCCTTGCCGAGGACGACTGGGAAGGCTGGAAGATCCTGACCGACCTCATCGGCACGAAGACCCAGCTCGTCGGCGACGACCTTTTCGTCACCAATACGGCGCGGCTGCGCGACGGTATCCGCATGGGCGTCGCCAACTCGATCCTGGTCAAGGTCAACCAGATCGGCTCGCTGACCGAGACGCTGGATGCCGTCGAGACCGCGCACAAGGCCGGCTACACCGCCGTCATGTCGCACCGTTCGGGCGAGACGGAGGATTCGACCATTGCCGACCTCGCTGTCGCCACCAATTGCGGGCAGATCAAGACCGGCTCGCTGTCGCGCTCCGACCGCATGGCCAAGTACAACCAGCTCATCCGCATCGAGGAGGAGCTCGGCAAGCAGGCGCTCTACGCCGGCAGGTCGGTCGTCAAAGGCTGATCCCGGCAATTTCCGGGGAATGCAAGCGCGCTCGTTCGCTGAGCCGCTAATGCATGTCGCTCAAAAGCGCTCAGAACGACATGCATCAAAACAAAGACTTAAAGCGCGCCGCTGGGTCACGCGACGCGCCTGCGAGCACCGCGCTCCCTCAAAAGCTTTCCGTGCGATGCACGCCGAGCGCCACCGATAGGCCTCCCGTGATTTTCTGCATCACATCTGGCTGGTTTCGGTCGACGTCGTAGACGTAACCTGGGAAATCGAGCGGTTGCTGGTGGGACCAGATTGCCTCGTGCTGGTCGGGGGGCAGGACTTGAGCCGGGTCGCCAACGGCAACCCAGCCGATCGGAACGATGGTGCCAGGCTCGAGGCGGGTGCGCAGGTGAACGGTACCGTTGATGCGGACTTCCGATCCACGCCCTATGTGCGCGCCATGGAACACCGCCGCGCCCGTAGCGATAAAAACCTCATCGCCGACTTCTGCGCCAACCACGTGGCTATTGGGGCCTACAAGGCAATTGTTCCCGATCGTGCAAGGGTGACGTGCTGTGGCGCGGATCACCGCATTCTCCAACACGATGCAGTTGCGGCCAATGCGGATCGAGCCGCCTGCCTCCGCCACGAGGCGGGCGCCATGCATGACCCGGCTGCCAGCGCCAATGGCCACATCGCCACACACGGTGGTGTCCGGGGCGACCCACGCGTCGGTATCGACCTCCGGCGAATACCCAGCATAAGAAATGATCATCGCTCGCTCTCCTGTTTCTCGATCTCAGCCGCGCGACAGCCGATCGGGCAGACCTCGGCTCCGCAAAGATCATGCTCGCAGAGGCGACACGTTGTTCTCGCGAAGGCCCGGGAAGTCGTCGCGCCGGCAAGAATCCTATCCAGCATGGAAACAAAGCGCTGCCGCTCATCCGGTCGCAGTGCGGACAGCAATCCGTCGAGCGCGGCGAGTCGGAGAGCTTGCATCTCCTTGACCTGGGCGTGGCCTCTCTTCGTTAGCGTCAGCGGCGTGACACGACCCTCCGGTTTGCCACGCACAATCAGCGCCTGCCGCTGCAGCCCGTCGATCAAACGCACAGCAGTCGGTTGACTGACACCGACAACGTCAGCGAGTTCCGTCGTCGTCAGTCCCGGCTTGAAATGCAGCGTCGACAGCACCGCCGCCGCGCTCGGCGAAAGCTCCCTCAAGGATGCTTCCGTCCTGTCGCGAATCATGGCGCCGAACGCGCCGAGCTTGTTGGCGTCCAATAATTGCATAGCGTATGCATACATTACTTCAGGGCAACGTCAACCTTTTTGCGCATGCAAAGCTGCGCGACCGCAAACGCGTTGAGGCAACTTGCCGCCGGGTCATTCCAGTTCGCCAAAGTCCACGGTCCGTAACCGTCCATTAAGCACAATCGGGCGAAAAAGACTCGGATAGCCACTTGCGTTCGCGGTAGTGAGGGTTCGGGTCATGTGGACACGTCAGCACAAGCAGAGAAACACCGGCAGGCTGATCATTCCGTCGCTCTGCGTGCTGTTCCTCACCTATTTCGGCTTCCATGCCTATCATGGCGAGTTCGGCATCTACTCCAAGTATCGGCTGCAGGCCCAGGCGGTCGAGCTGCAGGCCCAACTCGACGCCGTCAAGGCGCGCCGGGTCGACTTCGAACGCCGTGTCCAGCTCATGCATGAAGGCACGCTGGAGAAGGACATGCTTGACGAGCAGGCCCGAAAGGCGCTCAATCTGTCCCAGCCTGACGAAATCACCATAATGCTGCCCGTCTCGGCAAAATAACCGAATTTCGGTTAATCGCTCTTATTCGCAATGATTCTAAACGCTTAGATGCATGCCAGCCGTGCATTTTTCAGCATGGCGCAATGCATCCTTGCATGTTAGCCTCGCTCAAATCGGTTGGGAGACGATCGCTCTCCCTGAATGTCCGCGAAGAGACGCCAACAGGGAGTGATGCATGGCCACCGCCGCCAGAAAAGCGCCTGCCAAGTCCAAATCCAAATCCGACGGCAAATCGTCGGGCCTTTCCACCCCCAAGCCAGCCGAATTCACCAAGGAAGAAGAGCTTGCCGCCTACCGGCACATGCTGCTCATCCGCCGCTTCGAGGAGAAGGCCGGCCAGCTCTACGGCATGGGCTTCATCGGCGGCTTCTGCCACCTCTATATCGGCCAGGAGGCCGTCGTTACCGGCATGAAGATGGCGCTGATCGAGGGCGACCAGATGATCACCGCCTATCGCGACCATGGCCATATGCTGGCGATGGAGCTGTCGCCGCGCGGCGTGATGGCCGAGCTCACGGGACGCCGCGGCGGCTTGTCGAAAGGCAAGGGCGGCTCCATGCACATGTTCTCCAAGGAGAAGCATTTCTATGGCGGCCACGGCATCGTCGGCGCGCAAGTGTCGCTGGGCACCGGTCTCGCCTTCGCCAACCGCTATCGCGACAACAAGAATGTCTCGCTGACCTATTTCGGCGACGGCGCCGCCAACCAGGGCCAGGTCTACGAGAGCTTCAACATGGCTTCGCTGTGGAAGCTACCGGTGATCTACATCATCGAGAACAACCGCTACGCCATGGGCACGTCGGTATCGCGCTCGTCCGCCGAGACCGACTTCTCCAACCGCGGCGCTTCCTTCAAGATTCCCGGCATCCAGGTCGACGGCATGGATGTGCGCGCGGTCAAGGCCGCCGGCGATGTCGCCGCCGAATGGTGCCGCGCCGGCAACGGCCCGCTCATCCTCGAAATGCAGACCTACCGCTATCGCGGCCACTCGATGTCCGATCCGGCGAAATACCGCTCCAAGGAGGAAGTGCAGAAGATGCGCTCCGAGCATGACCCGATCGAGCAGGTCAAGGCGCGGCTGATGGACAAGAAGTGGGCAAGCGAGGACGAGCTCAAGGCCATCGACAAGGAGGTTCGCGACGTTGTCGCCGATGCCGCCGAATTCGCCCAGAACGACGCCGAGCCGGATCCGTCCGAGCTCTGGACCGATATCGTACTCTAAGGAGAGGGCAAGGACATGCCGATCGAAATTCTCATGCCCGCGCTCTCGCCGACGATGGAAGAGGGCAATCTTTCCAAATGGCTGAAGAACGAAGGCGACAAGGTCGTCGCCGGTGACGTCATCGCCGAGATCGAAACCGACAAGGCAACGATGGAAGTCGAGGCCGTGGACGAAGGCACGCTCGCCAAGATCGTGGTTCCCGCCGGCACCGAAGGCGTCAAGGTCAACGCGGTGATAGCCGTGCTTGCGGTCGATGGTGAAGACGTCGACAAGGCCGGCGAGGGCATCGGCGAAGAGCCTGCCAAGACTGAACCAGCCGCGCCGGCGGCCGCCGCGGCCAAGAGCGAGGCTGCGGCACCTGTCGCGGCCGCGCCGAAGACGGAAGTTGCCGCCGATCCGGATATCCCCGCCGGCACCGAGATGGTCTCAACCACGGTGCGCGAGGCGCTGCGCGACGCCATGGCCGAAGAGATGCGCCGCGACGGCGACGTCTTTGTCATGGGTGAGGAGGTCGCCGAATACCAGGGCGCCTATAAGATCACGCAAGGCCTGCTGCAGGAGTTCGGTCCCCGGCGCGTCGTCGATACGCCGATCACCGAGCATGGCTTTGCCGGCGTCGGCGTCGGCGCGGCGATGGCCGGCCTGAAGCCGATCGTCGAGTTCATGACCTTCAACTTCGCCATGCAGGCGATTGACCAGATCATCAACTCGGCGGCGAAGACGCTCTATATGTCCGGCGGCCAGATGGGCGCGCCGATCGTGTTCCGCGGCCCGAACGGCGCAGCCGCCCGCGTCGCCGCCCAGCACTCGCAGTGCTATGCCGCCTGGTACAGCCATATCCCGGGCCTGAAGGTGGTGATGCCGTACACGGCCGCCGACGCCAAGGGGCTGCTCAAGGCGGCGATCCGCGACCCGAACCCGGTCATCTTCCTCGAGAACGAGATCCTCTATGGCCAGTCCTTCGACGTGCCGAAGCTGGACGATTTCGTGCTGCCGATCGGCAAGGCGCGCGTGCACAAGCAGGGCAAGGACGTCACCATCGTCTCCTTCGGCATCGGCATGACATACGCGGTCAAGGCGGAAGCGGAGCTGCGCGGCATGGGCATCGATGCCGAGATCATCGATCTCAGGACCATCCGGCCGCTCGACTTCGACACCATCATCGCCTCGGTGAAGAAGACCAACCGCCTCGTGGTGGTGGAAGAGGGCTTTCCGCAGAGCTCGGTCGGCGACCATATCGCCAGCCAGGTGTCGCAGCGCGCATTCGACTTCCTCGATGCGCCGGTCATCACCATCGCCGGCAAGGACGTGCCGATGCCCTATGCGGCGAACCTCGAGAAGCTGGCGCTGCCCAATGTCGGCGAGGTCGTCGAGGCAGTCAAAGCCGTCACCTATCGCTGAGCCGGCCGGGAGGATCACATGCCAATCAACATCACCATGCCGGCTCTCTCGCCCACGATGGAGGAGGGCAATCTCGCCAAGTGGCTGGTCAAGGAGGGTGACAAGGTTTCGCCGGGCGACGTGATTGCCGAGATCGAGACCGACAAGGCGACGATGGAAGTCGAGGCCGTCGATGAGGGCACGGTTGCCAAGCTCGTCGTTCCTGCCGGCACCGAAGGCGTCAAGGTCAACGCGGTGATCGCCATCCTGGCCGGCGAAGGCGAGGATGCCGGCGCTGCCGCTAAGAGCGATGGCGGTGCCGCGCCCAAGGCGGAAGCTCCGAAAGCGGACGCAGCGAAGGCCGAAGCGCCCAAGGAAGCGCCGAAGCCGGCGGCAATCGCGGCGCCCGCGCCGGCGAAGGCCGAGCCCGCTCCGGTCGCCAACGGCCATGCCGGCGGCGAACGCGTGTTTGCCTCGCCGCTCGCCCGCCGCATCGCCAAGGATGCCGGCGTCGACGTGGCGGCGCTTAGCGGTTCCGGTCCGCATGGCCGCGTGGTCAAGGCCGATGTCGAGGCGGCGATCGCTTCCGGCGGCGCCAAGGCGGCACCTGCTGCCAAGGCCCCTGCTGGCGCGCAGGCTCCGGCCGCGAAGCCGATGTCGGACGACCAGGTGCTGAAACTGTTCGCCGAAGGCTCTTACGAGCTCGTCCCGCACGACAATATGCGCAAGACCATCGCGCGTCGCCTGGTCGAAGCCAAGAGCACCATTCCGCATTTCTACCTGACGCTCGACTGCGAGCTCGACGCGCTGCTGGCGCTGCGCACGCAGCTCAATGCGGCAGCGCCAATGAAGAAGACCGAGAAGGGCGAGGTTCCCGCCTATAAGCTCTCGGTCAACGACATGGTGATCAAGGCGATGGCGATGGCGCTGATGGCGGTGCCGGACGCCAACGCCTCCTGGACCGACAATGCCATGGTCAAGCACAAGCATGCCGATGTCGGCGTTGCCGTCTCGATCCCCGGCGGCCTGATCACGCCGATCATCCGCCGCGCCGACGAAAAGACGCTGTCCACCATCTCCAACGAGATGAAGGACCTCGCCAGCCGCGCCCGCAGCCGGAAGCTGAAGCCCGAGGAATATCAGGGCGGCACCACGGCCGTCTCCAATCTCGGCATGTTCGGCGTGAAGGACTTTGCCGCCGTGATCAACCCACCGCATGCGACGATCCTTGCGGTTGGCGCGGGCGAGGAGCGTGCGGTGGTGAAGAAAGGCGAGATCAAGATCGCAACCATGATGTCGGTCACGCTGTCCACCGATCACCGCGCCGTCGACGGCGCGCTTGGCGCGGAACTGCTCGGCGCCTTCAAGCGCATCATCGAAAATCCGATGGGCATGCTGGTGTAGGAAGGAAAAAGGCGGTGCGGAAATTCTTCACCAGCCTTTTCGCCTTCATCCTTTCCGGTCTGGCCGGCGGACTGGTCGTTGAAGAACTGGCCGTGCTTACCGGCGCGACCGAGGAATACATTCTGGTCTTCGCGGCGACGGTGATGATCATCATCGTCGTGACGATCGCCTTCTTCCTGGTCCAGTTCCGCGCCGAGCCGGTTGCCGCAGTCGACCGGATGTTGTGGTGGCTGCTCGCGATTTTCGGGATCCTCCTGATCGCGCTCGCCGGCTGGACGTTTTCGGTGCCGCCCGAGAACCGGGCGACCGCGAGCGACCTTTCGATCGTTGCCGGGCTGATCCTGCCCGGCGTCGTGGCGATCATCGTGCAATGGCTGTTCGTGCGCTGGCGGCTAAAGCGCTCGTCGGCAGGATTCGGCAGGGGCGGGGCGACCGTATGAAGACAATTCTCTGCTATGGCGACTCGCTGACCTGGGGTTACGACGCCGCCAGCCTCGGCCGCCATGCGCTCGAGGACCGCTGGCCGAGCGTGCTCAAAGCGGCGCTCGGTGACGGCATCGAGGTCATCGCCGAGGGGCTGAACGGCCGCACCACCGCCTTTGACGATCACCTCGCCGGAGCCGACCGCAACGGCGCCAGGCTTCTGCCGACAATCCTCACGACACACGCCCCGCTCGACCTGATCATCTTCATGCTCGGGGCCAACGACATGAAGCCGTGGATCCATGGCAATCCGGTTGCTGCCAAGCAAGGCATACAGCGCCTGGTCGATATCGTGCGCGGCCACGACTATCCGTTCGACTGGCCGGCGCCGCAGATCCTTATCGTCGCGCCACCCGCCGTGACGCGCACCGACAATGCCGAATTCAAGGAAATGTTCGCCGGCGGCGACGACGCCTCGAAGCGGCTGGCGCTGCAATATTCCGCGCTTGCCGACGAGGCCGGCTGCGGCTTCTTCGATGCCGGCACCGTGGCGACGACCACGCCGCTCGACGGCGTCCATCTCGATGCGGAAAACACGCGGCGGATCGGCCAGGCGCTGGCCCCCCTCGTGCGTGTGATGCTCTCACTCTAACCCCCAGAAAAATCAGGGAGAAAACCCGTGGCTGAGAACTACGACGTCATCATCATCGGCTCCGGCCCCGGCGGATATGTCACGGCGGTGCGCTCAGCGCAGCTCGGCTTCAAGACGGCGATCGTCGAGCGCGAGCATCTCGGCGGCATCTGCCTGAACTGGGGCTGCATCCCGACCAAGGCGCTGCTGCGCTCGGCCGAGATCATGCACTATTCGGACCACCTGAAGGATTACGGCCTGAAGCTCGACGGCAAGGTCAGCCCTGACACGACCGCCGTCGTCGACCGTTCGCGCAAGGTGTCGCTCAGGCTGAACGGCGGCGTCGCCTTCCTGATGAAGAAGAACAAGGTCGACGTCATCTGGGGTGAGGCAAAGCTTTCCAAGCCGGGCGAGATCGTGGTCTCCAAGACCGCCAAGAAGCCGATGGAGCCGCAGCCGCCGGTGCCGAAAGGCGTCAAGGGTGAGGGCACCTATACCGCCAAGCACATCATCCTGGCGACCGGCGCCAGGCCGCGGGCGCTGCCCGGCATCGAGCCGGACGGCAAGCTGATCTGGACCTATTTCGAGGCGATGGTGCCGAAGGAAATGCCGAAGTCGCTGCTGGTGATGGGCTCGGGCGCCATCGGCATCGAATTCGCGTCCTTCTATCGCACCATGGGCGCCGATGTGACGGTCGTCGAATTGCTGCCGGCGGTGATGCCGGTCGAGGACGCCGAAGTCTCGAAATTCGCGCAGAAACAGTTCGAGAAGCAGGGCATGAAGATCCTGCTCGAGGCCAAGGTGACCAAGGTTGAGAAGGGCGCCAACTCGATCACCGCCCATGTCGAGATGAAAGACGGCAAGGTCGAGAAGATCACCGCCGACCGGATGATCTCGGCCGTCGGCGTGCAGGGCAATATCGAGGGCCTCGGCCTCGAGGCGCTCGGCGTGAAGACGGATCGAGGCTGCATCGTCGTCGACGGCTACGGCAAGACCAATGTGCCTGGCGTGTACGCCATCGGCGACGTCGCCGGACCGCCCATGCTTGCCCACAAGGCCGAACACGAGGGCGTGGTCTGCGTCGAGAAGATCGCCAATTTGCCCGGCGTCCACGCCACCGACAAGCTGAAGATCCCCGGCTGCACCTATTGCAGCCCGCAGGTCGCCTCGGTCGGCCTGACCGAAGCCAAGGCCAAGGCCGAAGGCAAGGACATCCACATCGGCCGCTTCCAGTTCGGCGCCAACGGCAAGGCCATCGCGCTCGGCGAGGACCAGGGCTTCATCAAGACCATCTTCGACAAGAAGACCGGGCAGCTTCTCGGCGCGCATATGATCGGCGCAGAGGTGACCGAGCTCATCCAGGGCTTCGTCGTCGCGATGAATCTCGAGACCACCGAGGAAGAGCTGATGCACACGATCTTCCCGCATCCGACGCTGTCGGAGATGATGAAGGAAAGCGTGCTCGACGCCTATGGCCGGGCTTTGAACGCATGATAGATTGGGTGGGCGAGACTCAGACACGACGGCCGGAGGACTCTGACGGCAAGGCAGTTCGTATCCGGATGCATTTTCACCTGATCGAGGAGGAGTTGGCATATGGACGTGAATGGCGTGGGCTGGATTGCAGCCATCATCATCGGCGGCTTGGCCGGATGGCTTGCCGAGATGGTCATGAAGAGCAACACCAGTATCTTTATGAACATCATCCTGGGCATCGCCGGCGCGGTGGTGTTGAACGCAATCCTGCGCGCCCTCAACATCGAGGCCTTCGGCGTCGGCTGGTTCGCCTATCTGATCACCGGCTTCATCGGCGCCTGCCTGCTGATCTTTGCTGGGCGGCTGGTGCGCCGCTGAACTCCAGCGAACTCCGCTATGCGAAAATGGCCGTGGCGGCATGCGCCGGCGCGGCCTTTTTCTTTGCTCCGAAAAGTCCTAGATGACGCAGACAAGCGGCCGCGATGCCAGCGGCCGCGAAGGGTTTGAAATGGTCACTGTTCTCGACACGATCGCCAACGCGCCGCGCCCGCGGCATCCCGAAAAGGCGCACAGGCCGGACCAGGAAGTGCTGCGCAAGCCGGACTGGATCCGCGTCAAGGCGCCGGTTTCGAAGGGCTATGCCGAGACGCGCGAGATCGTGAAGTCGCACAAGCTGGTGACGGTGTGCGAAGAGGCCGGCTGCCCGAACATCGGCGAATGCTGGGACAAGAAGCACGCCACCTTCATGATCATGGGCGAGATCTGCACGCGCGCCTGTGCCTTCTGCAATGTCGCCACCGGCATCCCGACCGCGCTCGACCCCGACGAGCCGGCGCGCGTTGCCCACGCCGTCAAGCAGATGGGCCTCAGCCACGTCGTCATCACCTCGGTCGACCGCGACGATCTTGCCGATGGCGGCGCGCAGCATTTCGCCGACGTCATCCATGCCATCCGCGCGACCGCGCCTTCGACGACCATCGAGATCCTGACGCCCGATTTCCTGCGCAAGGACGGCGCGCTGGAGATCGTCGTGGCGGCCAAGCCCGATGTCTTCAACCACAATCTGGAAACCGTGCCGTCGAACTATCTGACGGTGCGTCCAGGCGCCCGCTACTTCCATTCGATCCGGCTGCTGCAGCGGGTCAAGGAGCTCGACCCGTCGATCTTCACCAAGTCCGGCATCATGGTCGGCCTCGGCGAGGAACGGAACGAGATCCTTCAATTGATGGACGATCTGCGTTCGGCCAATGTCGACTTCATGACCATCGGCCAGTATCTGCAGCCATCGAAGAAGCACCACCCGGTGATCCGCTTCATCACGCCGGACGAGTTCAAGTCCTACGAGACGATCGGCAAGACCAAGGGCTTCCTGCTGATGGCGTCGAGCCCGCTGACGCGCTCCTCGCATCACGCCGGCGAGGACTTCGCCAGGCTTCGTGCGGCGCGCGAGGCGCAACTCAAGAAAGCCGGCTGACCTTTTCGACGATGCCGAAATTCGAAGCCACCCGCCGCGTCGCCCATACGCCGGAAAAGATGTTCGCGCTGGTGGCGGATATCGAGGCCTACCCGCAATTCCTGCCGCTCTGCGAGGCGCTGACAGTGCGCTCGCGCAAGGAGCGCGACGGCCGCACCATCCTCGTCGCCGACATGAGCATCGGCTACAAGGCAATCCGCGAGACTTTTACGACCCAGGTGCTGCTCAAGCCCGACGAGAACGCCATCGACGTCAAATACATCGACGGTCCGTTCAAATATCTGAGCAATATCTGGCGTTTCGACCCGGCCGAAGGTGGCTGCGAGGTCCACTTCTTCATCGACTACGAGTTCAAGAGCCGCATCCTCGGCGCGCTGATGGGCACGATGTTCGACCATGCCTTCCGCATGTTCGCGGAGGCGTTCGAGAAGCGCGCCGACGTGATCTACGGTGCAAAACCGCTCTAGTCTTCGCCAAGCGCGCGCAGCCCTAGTTGCAACGCGTACCGCACCGTCTCGTGGCGAATGAATTCGCGGCCCTTATGACCGAACAGCTGGCGCTCGGCGATGACCGGCCGGCCGGCGAGCGCAAGCCCGAACCAGACCAGGCCCACCGGCTTTTCCGGCGAGCCGCCGCTTGGACCGGCAATGCCGGTGACGGCAAGCGAGAGGCCGGCGCGCGAATGCGCCAGCGCGCCCGCCGCCATCTCGAGCACCGTCTCACGCGAGACCGCGCCATGCGCCTCCAATGTCGCGGCGGAGACGCCGAGCATCTCCATCTTGGCTTCGTAGGAATAGGTGATGAATCCGCGGTCGACCACGGCGGAAGAGCCGGCAATGTCGGTGAGCGCTGCAATGATCATGCCGCCGGTGCAGCTTTCGGCGGTCGCCAGCATGACGCCGCGTTGCTGGCAGGCCTGGAGCAGGGCGACGGCGAGTTCGGCGTTGCTCATGCCGGCACGTCTCCCGGATAGGCGACGCTGGCGGTGGCGATCGCCGCTATGCCTTCGCCGCGCCCGACAAAGCCGAGCTTTTCGTTGGTCGTCGCCTTGATCGAAATGCGCTCCGGCGCAATGCTGAGCATCGCCGCAAGCGCCGTAGTCATCGCCTCGCGATGCGGCCCGACGCGCGGCGCCTCGCAGATCAGCGTGATATCGGCATTGGCAATGCGCCCGCCGCGCTCGCGTACCAGCTTCGCCGCATGCTCGACGAATATCTTCGAGGCGACACCCTTCCACTGTGGGTCCGATGGCGGAAAATGCGTGCCGATGTCGCCCGCGCCGCAGGTGGCGAGCAGCGCATCGGTGAGGGCATGGAGGCCGACATCGGCGTCCGAATGGCCGGAAAGTTTCCGATCATATGGGATGGCGACGCCGCACAGCGTGACGTGGTCGCCGGGCTCGAAAGCGTGCACATCGTAGCCGTTGCCGGTGCGGATGTCCGGAAAGCGCGGCAACGCGCAGGAAAGCCGCTGGTCGGCCATCGCAATATCCCTTGCCCAAGTGAGTTTGACGTTATCCGGCGAGCCGGTGACGATCTTGACCGGAATATGCGCCCATTCGGCGATGGCTGCATCGTCGGTGAAATCGGTCTTGCCCAAATGATGCGCCTTCTCATGCGCGGCAAGCAGCGGCCAGAACGGGAAGCCTTGCGGCGTCTGTGCGGTGTGCAGACCGGCCCTCGACACCGTCTCCTCGATCATGCCCGTTGCGGATTCCCGTTTGAGCGTGTCGGCCACGGGAAGCGCAGGCAGCGCGCCCTGGCGCTCGCCGATGGCTTCGATGGTGCGGTCGATGAGCCCGGCATCGACGAATGGGCGCACCGCGTCATGCACAAGTACCTTCGTCGGCGCCAGCTCCCTGAGCGCCAATAGCCCGAGGCGGACGGAAGCCTGGCGGGACGGACCGCCGGTGACGGCGAGGACACGCTCGGCATCGGCTCCGGCGGCACGGTCGAAAAGTTCGCGGTCGTCGGCATGGATCGCCACGACCACCGGTCCGACATTCGGGTGCGAGAGGAACTTTTCCAGCGTATGCGCGATGACCGCTCGGCCGCCGATGCGCTGATACTGCTTCGGCCCGTCGGCCTGTCCGGCGCGCGCGCCGCGCCCGGCGGCGACGATGACCACGCCGACCTTGCCGCCCGCATCCGAAGCCCGATTTGCACTTGCGTCAGTCATGGCGAGAGGCTTAGTCGCGGCTCGAAGGGAAGGCCAGCATTTTCCAAAATGCGCCTTAATGTGACGTCATTGCGCGTTGCACAACGGCTTGCATCTGGCTAGAGAATGTGCAGCAATCGAACATGCTTGGTTTTTGTGCATGGCTGAACTGACCATATTGGCTTCACCGCTCGATATCGGCGGCGTGAGGATTCGCAACCGCGTGTTCCTTGCGCCGATGTCTGGCATCACCGACCAACCGTTCCGGCAACGCGCCCATGCGCACGGCGCCGGGCTGGTCGTATCGGAAATGGTGGCGAGCGGCGAACTGGCCAGGGGCAGGGCGGGCTGCGACCTGCGCATCCGCCATTCAGGGCTGCCTGTCCATATGGTGCAGCTTGCCGGCCGCGAGGCGGCGCATATGGCCGAAGGCGCCCGAATCGCAGCAGGCGAAGGCGCCGACATCATCGACATCAACATGGGCTGCCCGGCGAAGAAGGTGACGGGCGGCTATGCCGGTTCGGCGCTGATGCGCGATCTCGACCATGCGCTCTCGCTGATCGAAGCCGTGGTCGGCGCGGTCGCGGTGCCGGTGACGGTAAAAATGCGGCTCGGCTGGGACGAAAGCGCGCTCAACGCGCCGATGCTCGCGCGCCGCGCCGAGCAGGCCGGCGTGCGCATGGTGACTGTGCATGGCCGCACGCGCTGCCAGTTCTACCAGGGCAAGGCCGACTGGCGCGCCATTGCGCGCGTCAAGCAAGCGGTCTCTATTCCCGTGGTGGCCAATGGCGACGTCGGGTCGCCGGAAGAAGCGACGACCATTCTCGATCAGTCCGGCGCCGACGCGGTGATGATCGGACGTGCCCATTACGGCGCGCCATGGATTGCCGGCAGCATCGCGGCGGCCGGTACGTCGGCGCACGACATTCCCCAAACGTCGCAAGCTCTCGCCGACTACGTCGTCGGCCACTACGAAGACATGCTCTCGCTCTACGGCACCGAAAGCGGTCTGCGCCAGGCGCGCAAGCATCTCGGCTGGTATCTCGACCGTCACGCGACCGGTATTTCCACCGGGCAGCGCAAGCAAATTCTCACTTCGTTCGAAGCAGCTAAGGTCATCGCTGGACTGCGTAGCGCGTTCTGCGACGGCGTAACATCGTCTGAATTGCGGAGCGCGGCATGACGGCGAGCCTCCCCCAAGCAGCCGACGGCGTGGCGGACGCTGCCAACATTGTGCTGAACACCATCCGCCGCCCGGTGATCATGGTCGATCCCGACGGCTTCATCACTTTCGCCAATGCGGATGCCGAAGATTTCTTCCGCTCCAGCGCCACCATGCTGGCCCGCAACACGCTCTCCAAGCTGGTGCCGTTCGGCAGTCCGCTGCTGACGCTGGTCGATCAAGTGCGCGAGCGCCGCGCGCCGGTCAACGAATATCGCGTCGATATCTCCTCGCCGCGCCTCGGCATCGAGAAGATGGTCGACCTCTATGTCGCGCCGGTGCCCGAGTTTCCGGGCTCGGTCGTGGTGATGTTCCAGGAACGATCGATGGCCGACAAGATCGACCGCCAGATGACGCATCGCGGTGCTGCCCGCTCGGTCACCGGCCTCGCCGCCATGCTGGCGCACGAGATCAAGAACCCGCTCTCCGGCATTCGCGGCGCCGCGCAACTGCTCGAGCTGTCGGCTTCCGACGAGGACCGGGCGCTCACCCGCCTGATCACCGACGAGACCGACCGCATCGTCTCGCTCGTCGACCGCATGGAAGTGTTTTCCGACGAACGGCCGATCGAGCGCTTTCCCGTCAACATCCACGTCGTGCTCGACCATGTGAAGGCGATCGCAAAGAACGGCTTTGCGAAAAAAATCAAGATCTTGGAGGAGTATGATCCATCGCTTCCTCCGGTCTTTGCCAACCGTGACCAGCTGATCCAGGTGTTCCTCAATCTGGTCAAGAATGCCGCTGAGGCGATCGGCGCCGACCCGCAGGGCGAGATCGCGCTCTCGACCGCCTTTCGGCCGGGCATCCGCGTTTCCGTGCCGGGAACGCAGGACCGCGTTTCGCTGCCGCTCGAATTCTGCGTGCATGACAACGGCCCCGGCGTTTCCGAGGACATCCTGCCGATCCTGTTCGATCCGTTCATCACCACCAAGCCGAACGGCTCGGGCCTTGGGCTGGCGCTGGTCGCCAAGATCGTCGGCGAGCACGGCGGCATCATCGAATGCGACTCGACGCCGCGCGGAACCACGTTCCGCGTCCTGATGCCAGCCTGGAAGGAGACTGCGCCCGGCGCCGGCGATGAAACTGAAGGAGACCGCAAATGACCGCTCGCGGCAATATTCTCGTCGCCGACGACGATGCGGCCATCCGCACGGTGCTGAATCAGGCGCTGTCGCGCGTCGGCCACGAAGTACGCGTGACTTCGAACGCCTCGACGCTGTGGCGCTGGGTGGCGGCGGGCGAGGGCGATCTCGTCATCACCGACGTGGTGATGCCGGACGAGAACGCCTTCGACATGCTGCCGCGCATCAAGAAAGCCCGGCCGGAACTGCCGGTCATCGTCATGAGCGCGCAGAACACCTTCATGACCGCCATCCGCGCTTCCGAGACTGGCGCCTACGAATATCTGCCGAAGCCGTTCGACCTCACCGAGTTGCTCAACATCGTCAACCGGGCGCTGGCCGAGCCGAAGCGGCCGAAGCTCGATTCGCGCGCCGACGAGCAGCCGGAGACGATGCCGCTGGTCGGCCGGTCGGCCGCCATGCAGGACATCTACCGCATGCTGGCGCGCATGATGCAGACCGACCTGACGGTGATGATCAGCGGCGAATCCGGCACCGGCAAGGAACTGGTGGCGCGCGCGCTGCACGAATATGGCCGCCGCCGCGGCGGCCCGTTCGTGGCCATCAACATGGCGGCGATCCCGCGCGACCTGATCGAATCGGAGCTGTTCGGCCATGAGAAGGGCGCTTTCACCGGCGCCCAGAACCGCTCCACCGGCCGCTTCGAGCAGGCCGAAGGCGGCACGCTGTTCCTCGACGAGATCGGCGACATGCCGATGGAGGCGCAAACGCGCCTGCTGCGCGTGCTGCAGCAGGGCGAATACACGACCGTCGGCGGCCGCACGCCGATCAAGACCGACGTGCGCATCGTTGCCGCCACCAACAAGGATCTGAGGACGCTGATCAACCAGGGTCTGTTCCGCGAGGACCTGTTCTACCGCTTGAATGTCGTGCCGCTGAGGCTCCCGGCGCTGCGCGAGCGCTCCGAGGACGTTCCGGACCTGGTCAGGCACTTCTTCAAGCAGGGCGCCAGCGAAGGCCTGCAGACTAAGCGCATTTCCGCGGGTGGCATCGAGCTGATGAAGCGCTATCCCTGGCCCGGCAATGTGCGCGAGCTGGAAAATCTGGTGCGCAGGCTGGCTGCGCTCTATTCGCAGGACGAGATTTCGGCCGAGATCATCGATGCAGAGCTCAAGACCGGCGAAAGGCCTGTTGTGCCGGACGGCGGCGCGCTGATGCCCGACGATCTGTCGATCGGCCAGGCGGTCGAGCATTTCCTGCAGCGCTATTTTGCGTCTTTTGCCGGCGACCTGCCGCCCTCCGGACTCTACCAGCGCATCCTCGCAGAGGTCGAATATCCGCTGGTGCTGGCCTCGATGACCGCGACGCGCGGCAACCAGATCAAGGCGGCCGAGCTTCTGGGCCTGAACCGCAACACGCTGCGCAAGAAGATCCGTGAGCTCGGCGTCAACGTCTACAAGTCCTCAAGACAGATCTAGGCCTTCGATGCCGGCCAGGTGCTTCGCCGGCCCGTCTCGTTTGTTCCGCCCGCCGGTCGACGGGCGGAACGCTTCATTCCCACTCGATATAATTGGTTCAGAGATAGTCTCTGAGGGTATCCGCGATCATTACGTCAATGCTGCTGGCCTTCACGCCGAGGAGATGCTCGGTGTCGGAAGAATCGACCAGCAGCGGGCGATCGAAGAGATATTGCATTTCCACGAGCTCATGCATGCCCAGGGCTTCCATCTCGGCGACGGAATAGCAGCGCATTGGCGCAACCTCCCTTCCGAGCATCGCCGCGGTTCTGCGGATAAGATCGCGGGGCGAGGCATATTGCGACGGGACATGGAAGGCACGTCCCCATTCGCCCGCGTAGAAGGCTGACGCGACGAGCGTTCGGGCGACGTCCTTGATGAAGGCCCAGGCATGATCGGCGTCGAGGTCTCCCAAGAAAGCGACAGGCTTTCCTTCAACGACTGACGGCAGCGCGAGAAGCGAGAAGTAGGTGACCGCGCCATATCCCAGATAGTCGCTGGAACGCACCTCGATGGCCGGCACGTTGGCGCGAAACACACGCTGCCACATTATCGTCCGGACAGTGCCCTTCCTCGATGTCGGGTCGAGAGGCAGGTCTGAATGAAGGGGACCGTCGGCGTTCTCGCCATAGCCGTAGAGGTTTCCGAGCAGGATGATCTTCGCATTAACGGCTTCCGCCGCGCGGACTGTGCCGTCGACGATTGGAAAGAAGTCGGTCGGCCACCGGTGGTAAGGCGCCATGGCACACATGAAAATGGCATCCGCGCCCCGGCTGATGCGCGAAAGTTCGGCGGCATCGGTGGCGTCCGCCTGCATCGCGCGGACGCCGGGCAAATCGATCTCGCCGACGCTCCTGCTTGTGAGGACGACGTCATGCCCTTGCTCCCCGAGCAGGCGAGCCGTTTCGCGCCCGACCGGGCCTGCTCCGACGACAACATAGTAACTCATATGAACCTCTTTGCGTTGGCAAACGAGGCGCAGGTCTAAAGGGCATCGGCATTGAAAATCGCGCAGGAACCGCCAAATGTTGGGCAGGTTCTGCTACGATTTTGAGGCTCGTTTCGCATGTATCCGCAGTTCGCTCCGGCCCGGGCCTCGGCTGGCATATCGATCGCTTCCCGGCATATCGAAGCAGGCACCCACCGGCTGCCGCGAACGGATCATCACCGCATCATGGTCCATGCCAGCGCAGCGACGCGCTCCTATTGCAATGACGCCGGGCGATATTTCTTACGGCGCGCCGGTGACATTGATTTCGTACCCGCGGGACAGGAGGGCGGGTTCGAGGCCGAAACCTCATTTGAGACGAGGGAGGTTCGCCTGCCGCCCGCCATGCTCGACGGTGTGGCGTCGGAGATCGGGGGCAGTGTGAGGGCGCGCCGGTTCGACACGCGGCACCTGCTTCGGGACGAACGCATCGAATACCTCGTCCGGGCACTTGAAACCGACCAAAACGCAGGCTCGCCGGGTGGGACTCTGTTCGCCGAAAGTGTCGGCATCGCGCTTGCGGTGCGGCTGGTTGGTCTTGACGATTTGGAGACTGATCGAACGGTTCGGCTGTCGGATGCGCAGCTCAAGCGCGTCCTGGACTATGTCGACGCCCATCTTTCCGAACCGCTCACGATCGACACGCTGAGCCGCATCGCCAACGCCAGCAGCTCGCATCTCAGGACATGGTTCAAGGCGGCGACCGGCACGACCCTTCACCGCTATGTGCTGAGACGGCGGGTTGAGCGTGCCCGCTCCCTGATTCTGGGAAGCGACCTCAGCACCAGCGAGGTGGCCTATCTGACAGGCTTCGCGCATCAGTCGCATATGGCGCATTGGATGCGCCGCGAGATCGGGCAGACGCCCCGCAGCTTGCGACGGGGGCAACCGGGGAAGTGACGCGAGCGATCGCATCGCCGGGCCTCGTTCGGCGGCATTGGATCGCCTGTATGGTCCTTTTGCGTGAATGAGCCGGGGAAAGATTTCCGTCCTGGCCACACTTGTTGCATAATCGCCACAATGCGTTGCATACATCCGACGCAATGACCGACTCTAGACGGCGATATGGCTGCTGAGGCTCCGACACCGAACCAACCGCTTTTTAGCCGGGCCGGCGTTCGCGACGGCCGCCGGCTGCTGGCGCTGCCCGGCGTAGTCGCGATCGTCGGCGCGATGATCACGGCTGCGATCTCGTTCGCTATCCTTGTCGGCGCGACCCCGATTGCACCGAATGCCAACGCCACTTGGGCGCTGATTGCGCTCAATGCCGTCTTCGTCCTGTTCCTGATCGCCCTGGTCAGCCGCGAGATCCGCCGCATCGTCATGGCACGCAAGCACGGCCGTGCGGCCTCGCGGCTGCACGTGCGCATCGTCGCCATGTTCGCGCTGGTCGCCGCCATCCCGGCGATCATGGTGGCGATCATCGCCTCGATCACGCTCGATATCGGCCTCGACCGCTGGTTCGAGATTCGTACCAAGACGATCGTCAATTCGTCGCTGTCGATCGCCGATGCCTATGTCCAGGAAAATGCCCGCAACCTACAGGGCACGACCCTGTCGATGGCCTACGACCTCGATGCCTCGCGCACGCTCTATGGGCTCGATCGGACCGGCTTCCTCGATCTCATGAACAAGGAGGCCGTTGGCCGCGGACTGGCGCATGCGGCGCTGATCAAGCCTGACGGCTCCTTCGTCATGAGCGCCAAGACCGACGCCGACTTCGCAATGCCGGAGCCGCCTCCCGGCGCGGTCAACACGGCAGCGGACGGCAAGCCGGTGTTGATTGAGCCGCGCACCCGCAACATCATGGGCGCCATCGTCAAGCTGCGCGAGATCGAAGGTCTTTACCTTTACACGATCCGGCTCGTGGACCCGGACGTTATCAAGGCGCGGCAGATCGTTCGGTCGAACACCGACGAGTATCGCGGGCTGGAGGAGAATCGTCGCACTTCGCAGGTCGCTTTCGCTCTGCCCTATCTGTCGCTGACCCTTATTGTCATCCTTTCGGCGATCTGGACCGGCATTGCGGTCGCCGACCGGCTGGTCCGGCCGATCCGCCAGCTGATCGGCGCGGCCGACGAGGTGGCGACCGGCAATCTCGACGTTGCCGTCCCCGTGCGCCAGTCCGACGGCGACGTCGCCTCGCTTGGCGAAACCTTCAACAACATGATCCTCGAGCTCAAATCGCAGCGCAACGAGCTGTTGTCGGCCAAAGACCTGATCGACGAGCGGCGGCGCTTTTCGGAGGCGGTGCTGGCCGGCGTGACCGCGGGCGTCATCGGCGTCGATCCCTATGGCATCATCACCATCGCCAATCGCTCGGCCGAAACCATGCTGGCAATCTCGGCAAGTGCCGCGCTCGGACAGAACCTGTCAGCCATCCTGCCGCATGTCGGCCGCGTCTTCGAGATCGGGCGCCAATCCGGCAAGCCGGTCTATCGCGAGCAGGTGACTTTCTTCCGCGCCGGCATGGAACGGACTTTCAATGTCCAGATCACCGTCGAGGCGGGCGACGACGGCTCGGAAGAAAAATCCTATGTCGTCACTATCGACGACATCACCGATCTCGTGCAGGCACAGCGCTCTTCGGCCTGGGCGGATGTGGCGCGGCGCATTGCCCACGAGATCAAGAATCCGCTGACGCCGATCCAGCTATCGGCCGAGCGCATCAGGCGCCGTTACGGCAAGGTCATCACTGAGGACCGCGAGGTCTTCGACCAGTGCACCGACACCATCATCCGCCAGGTCGAGGATATTGGCCGCATGGTCGACGAATTCTCGGCCTTCGCTCGCATGCCGAAGCCGGAGATGAAGGTGATAGACCTGCGCGAATCGCTGCGCGAAGCCTCGTTCCTGGTGGAAGTCAGCCGTTCCGACATTGCGTTCCAGCGCGATTTCGGCAACGAGCCGCTCAAGGGCACGTTCGACAGCCGCCTGATGGCGCAAGCCTTCGGCAACGTCATCAAGAACGCCGCCGAGGCCATCGACGGACTTGATGCGCAAGACCGTTCCGACGGCACAATCCGGATTCAAGCCGGGCGCCAAGATGGCGCCATAAGAATCGACGTAATCGACAACGGCAAAGGGCTGCCGCGCGAGAATCGGCAGCGGCTGCTCGAGCCCTATATGACGACGCGCGAAAAAGGCACCGGCCTTGGCCTCGCTATCGTCAAGAAGATCGTGGAGGACCATGGCGGCCGGCTCGAACTGCACGACGCGCCGCCGGATTTCCACGGCGGCCGGGGCGCGATGATCTCGATCATCCTGCCGCCGGCGGCGGTCGTTGCCGCACCGCCACGCGGCGAAGGCCGCAACGAACACGAACGAGAAACTGAAAAGGTCGGTAATGGCGTCTGACATTCTCATCGTCGATGACGAGGAAGACATCCGCGAACTCGTCGCCGGTATCCTGAGCGACGAAGGTCACGAAACCCGCACGGCGCACGATGCCGACAGCGCCCTGGCGGCGATTGCCGATCGCGCGCCGCGGCTGATTTTCCTCGATATCTGGCTGCAAGGCTCGCGCCTCGACGGTCTGGCGCTGCTCGACGAGATCAAGACGATGCATCCGACCATGCCGGTGGTCATGATCTCCGGCCATGGCAACATCGAAACGGCGGTGTCGGCCATCCGGCGCGGCGCCTATGATTTCATCGAGAAGCCGTTCAAGGCCGACCGTCTCATCCTGGTCGCCGAGCGCGCGTTGGAAACGTCCAAACTGCGGCGCGAGGTCTCCGACCTCAAGCTGCGCAGCGGCGAGACCTTCGACCTGATCGGCATGTCGTCGGCCATGAGCCAGTTGCGGCAGACCATCGAGCGCGTCGCGCCGACCAACAGCCGCATCATGATCATCGGCCCGTCCGGCTCCGGCAAGGAACTAACGGCGCGCGCCATCCACGCCCTGTCGGCGCGCAAGGCGGGACCGTTCGTGACGCTGAGCGCCGCCACCATCACGCCGGAACGCATGGAGATCGAGCTGTTCGGCACCGAATCGAACGGCACCGAGCGCAAGGTCGGCGCGCTGGAGGAGGCGCATCGCGGCATCCTCTACATCGATGAAGTGGCTGACATGCCGCGCGAGACGCAGAACAAGATCCTGCGCGTGCTGGTCGAGCAGCAGTTCGAGCGGGTAGGCGGCACCAAGCGGGTCAAGGTCGACGTCCGCATCATCTCCTCGACGGCGCAAAACCTCGAGGCGATGATTGCCGACGGCCGCTTCCGCGAGGATCTCTATCATCGCCTGGCGGTGGTCCCCGTCATGGTGCCGGGTCTCGCCGAGCGGCGCGAGGATATTCCCTATCTGGTCGACAATTTCATGAAGCAGATCGCGCGCCAGGCCGGCATCAGGCCGCGCCGCATCGGTGACGACGCTTTAGCCGTGCTGCAGGCGCACAACTGGCCGGGCAACGTTCGCCAGCTGCGCAACAATGTCGAGCGGCTGATGATCCTGGCGCGTGGCGGCGACGTCGATGCGCCCATTACCGCCGACCTTTTGCCCTCCGAGATCGGCGACGTCATGCCGCGCACGCCGAACCAGTCCGACCAGCACATCATGGCGCTGCCGCTGCGCGAAGCGCGCGAGCAATTCGAGAAGGACTATCTGATCGCCCAGATCAACCGCTTCGGCGGCAACATCTCGAAGACGGCCGAGTTCATCGGCATGGAGCGCTCCGCCTTGCACCGCAAGCTGAAGTCGCTGGGCGTGTAGCGAGCGGTTGGCCCACGCGATTGTTCATTACGGCAGCGGCGGAATCGCCTAAGAAAGCCGGACATTTCCCTGAGGTAACCCATGCCGCGCATTGCCTATGTCAACGGGCGCTACGTCGCCCATGCCGAAGCCCGCGTCCATATCGAGGACCGCGGCTACCAGTTCGCCGACGGCGTCTACGAGGTCTGCGAGGTGGCGCGCGGCTTTATCGTCGACATGCCGCGCCATCTGGCCCGTCTCAAGCGCTCGCTGAAGGAATTGTCGATCGCCTGGCCCGTCTCGGAGGGCGTCCTGCCGATGCTGATGCGCGAGGTCGTGCGCCGCAACCATGTCGTCAACGGCCTGGTCTATGTCCAGGTGACGCGCGGCGTCGCCAGCCGTGAATTCTTTTTCCCATCGGCCGACACCAAGTCGTCGCTGGTGATAACGGCCCGAAAGGCTGATCCCGCTGCGGCCGCCAAGCGGGTTGAGACCGGCATCAAGGTCATCACCGTCCCGGAGAATCGCTGGGACCGCGTCGACATCAAGAGCACCGGCCTTTTGCCCAATGTGCTCGCCAAGCAGAAGGCCAAGGAAGCCGGCGCCCAGGAGGCCTGGTTCGTCGATGCCGACGGCACGGTCAAGGAAGGCGGTTCGTCCAACGCATGGATCATCACCAGGGACGGCGTGCTGGTGACGCGACCGGCCGAGCACGGCATTCTGCGCGGCATCACGCGCACGACCTTGTTCGATGTCGCCGCCAAGCTCGGCTTGAAGATCGAGGAGCGCGGATTTTCGGTTGCCGAGGCCAAGGCGGCGCGCGAAGCTTTCATCAGTTCCGCGACCACGATAGCCATGCCTGTGGTCGAAATCGACGGCGCTTCGATCGCGAATGGCAACCCCGGCTCCATGACACTTTCGTTGCGGCAGGCATTTTTTGACATTGCGGAAAAAAGTCCAGCCTGATAACCGCAAAGGTGGAATGAACCTCAACTATCTCGTTCTGCTTGTCGTTTAGACGGCAAGAGGGGGTTTGCGCGCTTGACAGGTGCCGCGTAATTTGGCGCATTGGCCCGCAGACCGAAGGGGATCGGCGAAAGACAAAAACAATGGCGGAACGATCGCAAAACCTTCAGGACCTGTTCCTGAATTCAGTTCGCAAGAGCAAAAATCCACTTACCATCTTCCTCATCAACGGCGTGAAGCTGACCGGCGTCGTCACTTCGTTCGACAATTTCTGTGTGTTGTTGCGGCGCGACGGCCATTCCCAGCTCGTCTATAAGCACGCCATTTCCACGATCATGCCGAGCCAGCCGGTTCAGATGTTCGATGGCGAGGAAAGCCAGGGCGCCTGATTGGCACGTGAGAAGGACGCGGACCGTAGCGTTCGCGGGAAACAAGGACACCAACTCGGGCCGGAATCCAAGGATCCGACCCGGGCTGTTGTCATTGTGCCGGTGCTTACGCGCCAGCCGCGCGGCGACGACGATTCGAGCCGCCCGCGCCTGAACCGCTCGGCGGATGCCCGCCACGACGAGGCGGTCGGGCTTGCCAGCGCCATCGATCTCAATCCGGTCCACACTGCGGTGGTGACGGTCGCCGATCCGCGTCCGGCAACGCTGCTCGGCAGCGGCAAGGTGGCGGAGTTCGCCGACATCGTGAAGGAGCGCAAGGCGGAGCTGGTTATCGTCGACCATCCGCTGACGCCCGTGCAGCAGCGCAACCTCGAAAAGGAACTGAACGCCAAGGTGCTCGATCGCACCGGGCTGATCCTCGAGATCTTCGGCGAGCGCGCCAGGACCAAGGAAGGTACCCTCCAGGTCGAGCTGGCGCATCTCAACTACCAGAAGGGTCGGCTGGTGCGGAGCTGGACCCACCTCGAACGGCAGCGCGGCGGCGCCGGCTTCCTAGGCGGTCCCGGCGAAACCCAGATCGAGTCGGACCGGCGCATCCTGCAGGACAAGATCACCAAGCTGAAGCACGAGCTGGAAACGGTTCGGCGAACCCGCGACCTGCACCGCGCCAAGCGCAAGAAGGTGCCGTTCCCGGTTGTGGCGATCGTCGGCTACACCAATGCCGGAAAGTCGACGCTGTTCAACCGGATGACCGGGGCGGGGGTGCTGGCCGAGGATATGCTGTTTGCCACCCTCGATCCGACATTGCGCCGGGTGCGGCTGCCGCATGGCACGCCGATCATCCTGTCGGACACGGTCGGCTTCATCTCGGACCTGCCGACGCACCTAGTCGCGGCCTTCCGGGCGACGCTGGAAGAGGTCGTCGAGGCCGACCTCGTGCTGCATCTGCGCGACATTTCCGATCCCGACACGGCCGCCCAGGCCGAGGATGTCGAGCGCATCCTCGGCGATCTCGGCGTCGATGCCGCTGACACCAGCCGCGTGATTGAGGTGTGGAACAAGATCGACCTGCTCGACGAAGGCAATCGCGAACGCCTGCTTGCCGAGAGCGCCGGTGGCAACGCGCCGCCGATCGCGATATCGGCGGCGACCGGCGAGGGGATCGACGCGCTGAAGGCGCTTATCGAGACCAGGGTGTCGGGCGAGCTGGAAACCATGACGGTGACGCTGAGGCCCGCAGAGCTCGGCCAGGTCGACTGGCTATATCGCAACGGCGATGTCGTTTCGCGAACCGACAATGAAGACGGCAGCGTCACCATCTCGCTGACGGCGACGCACAGCGCCCGCCAGGAGATCGAGAGCCGGCTGCACCGCAGGAAGCACGGCTAAGCTACGAAGCAATTCCAGGAAAAGTGTGTAGCGGTTTTCCGTCCGGAATTGCTTAGAACAAACACTTATTTTGCGTTTTTGGCCTGCTGCCAGAGCGCTTCCATCTCATCCAGCGTCGCCTTCTCCAGCGAACGGCCGGAAGCCTCGAGCGCTTGCTCGACATAGTGGAAGCGCGAGCGGAATTTCTCGTTGGTGCCGCTGAGCGAGGCTTCGGAATCGAGCTTGAGGTGGCGGCCGAGATTGACGATGGCAAACAGCATGTCGCCGAACTCGTCCTTGATGGGTGCAGCGTCGCCCTTGGCGAGCGCCTCGCGCAATTCGCCGATCTCTTCCTCTATCTTGTCGAGAATCGGTGCCGCCTCGCTCCAGTCGAAGCCGACGCGGGCAGCCTTCTCCTGCAGCTTCAGCGCGCGGGTGAGCGCAGGGAGCGCAACCGGCACGCTGTCGAGATAGCCCTTGCCGTGATCTTCCGGGTCGAGGCCGCGCGCGATGCGGGCATTGCGCTTGTCGGCCTTCTCCGCCGCCTTGATCTTCTCCCACATGCCCTTGGCCATGCCGGCGCTGCGCGCCTTCTCGTCACCGAAGACATGCGGATGGCGGCGGATCATCTTGGTGGTGATGCCTTCGACGACATCGCCGAAGGCGAACTCGCCGGCTTCCTCGGCCATTTGCGCGTGGTAGACGACCTGCAGCAGCAGATCGCCCAGTTCCTCGCGCAGATCGTCGAGATCGCCGCGCGCGATCGCGTCCGCCACCTCATAGGCTTCCTCGATCGTGTAGGGCGCGATGGTGGTAAAATTCTGCTCGATGTCCCACGGACAGCCGGTCTTCGGTGCTCGCAGCGCCGCCATGATCTCGATCAGCCGGGAAATGTCTTTCGAGGGTTTCATCCTACAAACCCTAGCGCGTGCAGCGGCGGGCGACCAATCCCGCCGGCGGGCAAAAGCCTATTGTCCACAGCTGCGCGGCTCTCAGTCGAGAACCGAGACGATCGCCTTGGCAAGGTCGTCCAATCCGTCCTCGGGCAGGCCGGCCACGTTGATGCGGCTGTCGCCCACCATGTAGACGGCATGTTCGGTGCGCAGGCGCTCGACCTGCGCTTCCGTCAGCCCAAGACGGGAAAACATGCCGCGATGGCTGGCAACGAAATCGAAGCGGTCGGAGTTGGACTGCCGGCGCAACGCCTCCGCGAAGGCGACGCGCAGCTTGAGCATGCGCAGCCGCATCTCCTCGAGCTCGGTTTCCCAATCCTTCTTCAAGTCGGCGTCTTCAAGCACCATGCGCACCGCCGCCGCGCCATGGTCCGGCGGCATCGAATAAAGGGCACGCGCCGCGGCCAGCATCTGGCTCATCGCCACATCCGCCTGCGCGCCATCGTTGGCCATGATCATCGCGGCACCGACGCGGTCGCGATAGACGGCAAAATTCTTCGAGCAGCTCGAGGCGACGACCATCTCCGGCACCTTGTCGGCGAGCAGCCGCAAGCCGGCAGCGTCGGCGTCGAGGCCTTCGCCAAAACCCTGATAGGCGATGTCGACGAAGGGCAACAGACCGCGCTCCACCAGCACGCCGGCGACCTTGGCCCATTGCGCGGCATCCAGATTGGCGCCGGTCGGGTTATGGCAGCAGCCATGCAGCAGCACGACATCGCCGCTGTTCGCGGTCTTCAGCGCCGTCAGCATGTCGTCGAAACGGACGGCGCCGGAGGCTGCGTCGAAATAGGGATAGTCGCGCACTTGTAAGCCGGCGGCACGCATCACCGGAAGATGGTTGGGCCAGGTCGGATTGGACAGCCATACCGTCGCGCCGGCGCGCGTGCGCTGCAGAAGCTCCGCCACCAGCCTGAGCGCACCCGATCCGCCCGGCGCTTGCGCGGCGCGGATGCGCGAAAGGTCGGCCCTCTCGCCGAAGGCAAGCTTGATCATCGCGGCGTTGAAGCCGATATCGCCGGCAAGGCCGAGATAAGTCTTGGTGTCCTGGCTGGCGAGCAGCCGCTTCTCGGCCTCGCGCACGGCGCGCATCACCGGCGTCCTGCCGTCGCGGTCCTTATAGACACCGACGCCGAGATCGACCTTGCCGGGGCGCGTGTCGGCGCGATAGAGGCCGATCAAGGCAAGGATTTTGTCGGCGGGCGCAGGCTGCAGGGTTTCGAACATCGATAGGGCTCCAATCGCGGCGGAGTGATACGCAAATCGGCCGCGCTTCGCCAGCGGTTTCCTCCGGATGCCCGCTCGCCTTTGCGAGGCAATGTCCGTCGGAGCGCAAAAGAAACGGCAGGCCGGGATTAAAATCCCCACATGCTCCGTAAACAGGGCATGAAACGGTCGATGGCACGCTTCGATATCGTCGGGCAGCTGGGGTCGCTGCGGCGCTACGCGCGCTCGCTGACGCGCGACAGCGCCGATGCCGAGGATTTGGTCCACGATGCGCTGGTGCGCGCTTACGAGCGGCGCGGCACCTTTCGCTCGGGCGGCAACCTGCGCGCCTGGCTTCTGGCGATCGTGCACAACATCTTCATCGACCGCATGCGCTCGCGCCGTTCCGAAGCGGCGCGCATCGAGCAGGCCGGCCGTCTCGCCGATCTAAGCGTGGCGGCATCTCAGGACCACGCGGTCCGCCTTTCGCAGGTGCGCGAAGCTTTTCTCTCGCTGCCGGAAGAGCAGCGCTCCGCCCTGCATCTCGTCGCCATCGAAGGGCTTTCCTATCAGCAGGCCGCCGAAGTGAGTGGCGTGCCGCTTGGAACCCTGATGTCACGCATCGGCCGCGCGCGTGCGGCGCTGCGCGAGATGGACGAGGGCGCTCCGGCGCGCGGCAAAAATCACTTGAGGATCGTGGGAGGTGAATCATGACCGCTGTCGTCGATCCCGTCACCGATGCCGATCTCGACGCCTATGTCGACGATCAGCTCGACGTCGCTCGCCGCATCGAGGTGGAAGCGTTCCTGTCCGCCCGTCCCGAGGTGGCGGCGCGCGTGATGTCCGATCTCAGAACACGCGACGAATTGCGCGTGGCGCTTGCCGGCCCCGTCGGCATGGCGCGCCCGGCAACGACAGAGGCGGCGCGGCGGCTGGAGCGGGCGCTTGCCAGGGGGCGTGTCTTTTCCGTGCTGCAGCGCGCCGCCGCGGCGGCCGTGCTGGTGGCGGCAGGCTGGCTTGCGAACGGCATCTTCGGGCCGATCACTGTCACTAAGGTGGTCGCCTCGACGCAACCGCCCGCCTATGTCGAGGAAGCGGTGAGCGCGCACCGTACGACGCTGGTGCGCGAGACGATGCCATCGCAGCCGGAAGCGCCGGGCTACAATGCCGACGAAATCCGCGCCGCGACGGCGATCGTCATGCCCTCATTGCCCGACGACTGGAGGATCCGCGATGTCCAGATCTATCCGTCGCGGTACGGACCGAGCGTCGAGATGGCACTCGAAACGAAGGATCTCGGACTGGTCTCGCTGTTTGCGATCAGGCCAGGCACGTTCGATGTGGTGAAGCCCACCGTCGCGCCGTCGGGAGATATCTCGTCCGCCTATTTCCAGATCGGCGAGGTTGCCTACGCCGTCGTCGGACGAGGCGATGCGGGTGATCTCGATCGTGCCGCCGAGAAGCTGGCCCGGACGCTTTACTGACACTCAACCCAACCAATCCAACCAAGGAGAACCCAAATGAACAGCCCCAATCTGGGATACCGAATGGGCACCGGCGCCCAGGCCGGAGCGGTCTATGACGAAGGCCTGCGCCGGCACATGCTGCGCGTCTACAACTATATGGGCCTGGGCTTGGTCGTCACCGGTCTGATCGCCTTTGCGGTGGCCTCGACGCCGGCGCTTTATGTGCCGATCTTCTCCAGCCCGCTGAAATGGGTGGTGATGCTGGCGCCGCTTGCCTTCGTTATGCTCTTCTCCTTCAAGATGCAGACGATGTCGGCGGCTAGCGCCCAAGCCATGTTCTGGGCGTTCTGCGCCGTCATGGGCCTGTCGCTGGCTTCGGTGTTCCTGGTCTTCACCGGCACCAGCATCGCGCGCACCTTCTTCATCGCAGCCACCATGTTCGGCGCCACCAGCCTCTACGGCTACACGACCAGGCGCGACCTGACGCAGTTCTCGTCCTTCCTGATCATGGGCCTGATCGGCGTCGTGATCGCGAGCCTCGTCAACCTGTTCCTCGGCTCAACCGCGCTGCAGTTCGCCATTTCGGTGATCGGCATCGCCGTCTTCATCGGCCTGACCGCCTGGGACACGCAGACGATCAAGGAGCAGTATGCCGAGAATTTCGACGCTGAATCTCAGCAGAAGCTCGCCGTCTTCGGCGCCTTCTCGCTCTATCTGAACTTCATCAACATCTTCCAGTTGCTGCTGAATTTCACCGGCGAGCGCGAATAATCTGGATCGTAGCAGGCAACACTGCTGAACAAAAAAGTGGCTGGAGGGCAACCTCCGGCCACTTTTTTCGGGTAGGGCGGGGCTCATGGATCGTTCGTCTTGAAAGCGTGAAGCGCGGCTTAGTCCGCCGCCCTTGAGTTCACGCGCGGCCTTTTGCTAGCCTGCCGGACATACGAGCCCAGCCGCGAGGACGCATGGAACAGGTGACGCTTCAGGCTGACGGCATCTCGGCGGCGATCGTCGGGCAGGGGGCCGAGCTGGTCTCGTTGCGAGACGCCGACGGCATGGAGCTTTTGTGGCAGGCTGGCCCCGCCTGGCGTCGCCACTCTCCGGTTCTGTTTCCGATCGTCGGCCGGCTCAAGGGCGACCAGTTGCGTCATCGCGGGCAAAACTACCCGATGAAGCAGCACGGCTTCGCCCGCGACAGGCGCTTTGCCTGGGCGGAGCAGGGGACTTCCTCCTGCACGCTGGTCCTGAGCGACGATGCCGAAACCCGCATCCATTACCCATTCGCCTTCAGGCTGGCGATAAGCTACAGCCTTGCACCTCGCCAGCTCGGCGTGACCTTCGAGGTCACCAACACAGGCGATGAGGTGCTGCCGGCCTCGATAGGCGCCCATCCGGCCTTCAACTGGCCGCTGCTGCCGGACCTGCCCAAGGAAGCCTACCGGCTGACTTTTGCCAGCGATGAGTCCGCGCCGATCCTTCGCCTGAAAGACGGGCTTTTGCTCCCAACACCGCTGCCAACGCCCATCGATGGCAAGACGCTTGCGCTCTCCGAGCGGCTGTTCGACGACGACGCCGTCATTCTGGACAGGCCGGCCAGCACCAGCGTGCGCTATGCCGCCGACCGCGGTCCGGCGATCGAGATGTCCTGGCAGGGATTCAACGAGCTCGGCATCTGGTCCCAGCCGGGCGGAGCGCCGTTCCTGTGCATCGAGCCCTGGCACGGCATCGCAAGCCCGGTCGATTTCGATGGCGAATTTGCCGACAAGCCGGGCGTGATGCTGATCGAGCCGGGCGCGAAGCGCACGCTGATCTACCGGATCGCCCTCGGCCGGGAGCCGTAACGCGTGGCCTTTGCGATCAAGGCCGAGGTCAAGGAACCGCTGGCGGAGACCTTCTCATTCGCCGCCTACAAAACCATGTTTGGCGGCAAGCATATCGCCGAAGGCGACACGATCTTCGTATTCGCCAGCGAGAATGAAGGTGGGCAAGGGCTTGTCGCGCGCGGCGTGGTCACGTCTTGCGAGGCCATTCCCAGAAGGCCTGACCTCGAACGGCAGACGCCGCGTGTCAGCGTTTCCATCCGCCGTACCGCGCTGGTCGCGCGGCGATTGGGTCGAGACGAGCTCAAGCGGTTCAAGGACTGGAAGGACGGTCGGCCCGAGACCGAGCTCAACTTCAAATTCTATCGCCAGGCGACCAACAAGATCATCGGCATCTCTGGCGAGGCGGCAGCGTTTCTCGGCGGATTTTTCTAGGACGGCAAGCCACGGAACAAGTCGATCTCCTTCAATGGATCGCCGCCGTCAATGAAGAGCCTGCCATGTGGCCTCAAGGCCGCCTTGATGCGCGCCAATGCCGCCCGGCCAGCCTCGGGGTGACGCCCGTCGAGCGCGCCGACCCGCATGGCAAAGGCGATATCGAAGAGGGCATCGCCGGACCTCAATGCGAAGTCCTCGATTGCTACACGCCTGAAATCCAGGCTGCCGAAAGCCATCTCATCGGCCGATCCCGCACGCGCCAATCGGATTGCCTTTTCCGAGCGGTCGATGGCCAGAATGAAGCCGTGACCGATACGGCAAGCGACAGCGCGAGCGGCAACGCCCGGGCCGCATCCGATCTCCAGGACGCGAAGTCCCGGTTTCAACGGAAGAGCTTCGACGAAAGCGGATATCCGCTCAGAGATTCCTGCAGCCATGACACGAGTTATGCAATTCGGTTCGTGGGCCACGCAAGCGAGGCGGTGCCGAGCGGGATAGCTGGCAGGGCAGGGCATGAGTTCATGGACGCTCCAGCGCGTTCGTTGCTAACGTTCAGCGCCACGACTTTAGAGGAGATGCAACATGGACCGGTTCACGGGCGGTTGCCTGTGCGGCAATATCCGACTTGTGGCGTCGGGCCGCCCTTACCGGGTCGGCATCTGTCACTGCCTCGACTGCCGCAAGCACCATGGCGCGCTCTTTTATGCTGCCGCGGTATTCCCTCAGGACGCGGTGACGATCGATGGCGAGACCAGCGACTATGCCGGACGATTTTTCTGTCCGCGTTGCGGCTCCTCCGTTTTCGCGCGCACCGCGGACGAGATCGAAGTGCATCTGGGTTCCCTGGATGAACCTGACCAACTGGTGCCGACCTACGAACTCTGGACCGTCCGTCGCGAGTCCTGGCTGCCGCCGTTTCCGCTCACGAGACAATACGAACGCGATCGTGACGCCACGGGTCGCTCTGGAGAATAGGGGCGACCGGCAGCTTTCGGGTCGAATGACCGTCTGCGAGGTCAAGCCGGCCGTCACTCCGGAAGACCGGCCTTGCGAAAGCCGTCGACGAAATGCTCAAGCGTCGCGTCGTCGCGGAACGGCTCGGTCCAGACCCAGTGGCGGGTCGTGAAATGCGGGTTGGCGATGAGGAACATCTCGACCTCGGCGTGCGCCTCGTCGAGCCGGCCGAGCTGGGCAAGGCTTGCCGCCAGGAAGCGGCGTGAGCTCGTGCGATAGGTCTCGTCCCTGCGCAGCGTCTCGACGGCGGCTTCGTATTCGCCGGCCCCATATTGCGCCTGGCCGAGCGTCAGATAGTACCAACTCGGCGGAAACGGGTTCAGCCGGAACGCCTTGCGAATGTGTTCAAGGCTTTCCTCGATCCGCCCGGCCAGAACCTCAATGTCGGATATCGTCGCCCAGGCGTCGGCCTCGTTCGGGTCGAGCTCGAACGCCCTGGCGAATTCAGCGTCCGCCTCGTCGAAGCGCCGCTCATAGGCGAGCAGGTTGGCGAGTACCCATCGGCAGCCGGCATCGTTGGGGTCGATCGCGACGGCCTTGCGCGCCAGTTCCAGGGCAACGCTACGGTTAGGCTCGATCGGCTCGCCCCAATGCACCCATCCCATCCAGTGGTTCATGGCAAGCCAGCGATAGGCCTCGGCGTATTCGGGGTCGAGCGAAATCGCGCGCGTCAGCATCAGATGCGCTTCCCGTGCCGTCTGCGGCGAATCGTCGATCAGCTTGCGCGCCCGCACGCACAGATCGTAGGCGTCGAGATTCTTGGGCCGGTTGCGCGGCGGCGATGCGCGCAGCCTGCCGAGCAACGCCTCCACGATCTTGGCCGTCACCTCGTCCTGGACGGCAAAGATATCTTCCACGCTGCGATCGAAGCGTTCCGCCCACAGATGTTCGCCGCTTGCTGCGTCGACCAACTGCGCGTTGATGCGCACGCGCCCTGCGGCGCGCCTTGCGCTCCCTTCAAGCAGGTAGCACACGCCGAGATCCTCGGCGATCGCGCGCACATCCATCGCCTTGCCCTTGTAGGCGAAGACCGAGTTGCGCGCGATGACGAACAGGCCGGCGTTTCTGGACAGGTCGGTGATCAGGTCTTCGGTCAACCCGTCCGCGAAGGAGTCCTGCTCGGGATCGTTGCTGAAGTTGACGAAGGGCAGCACGGCTATCGACGGCTTGCCGGGCAATGGCAAAGGTTTTCGCCTCACGTCACCGAGCTGTTCGATGACGCCGGTGAAGCGGTAGCCGACGCGCGGAACCGTGGCGATCCATTCACCGCCGTCGGCGGCCGGTCCGAGTAGCTTCCTGAGCTGCGCGATCTGGACGGTGAGGTTGCCTTCCTCGACGGCCGTGCCCGGCCATGCCGCGTCCATCAGCTCGGCCTTGGCCAGGATTTCGCCGGGGCGTTCGACGAGCGCCGCAAGCAGCTTCAGCCCGCGATAGCCGGCGGCGACGGGCACATCGTTTCGAAGCAGCGTTCCCGCAGCCGAATCAAGTACGTACGGGCCAAAGGCAAAGCGCGATCCCTGCATGCGGCGCATCTATAGAGCAATTCCAGGAAAAGTGTGAGACGGTAGAGCGGTTCGTCGTGTCCGTGAAACGATGAACCGCTCAAGCCCATTTTGGAAGTTTTGAGAACTATTTGGACGGGCTTAATTACGGCGCTGCCGGCATCCTGCAGAATTCAACCTCATTCAGGTCGAAGGCCTCCAACTCCCAAGCCGTATGGGGCCTCAAACCACAGGAGGTTGCCATGAACGATACCTTTGCATCAGTCCCGCATCGGGCAGCGCGGTCGGAAATGCTGGTCGGGCAGGCATCGCGTTGGCGCTACAGCCTGGCGGCCCTGCAAAGCATGATCGCGGCCCGGCGCGAGCAGAACCGCTTTCGCTGGGATCTCAAGCGAATCTCGGAAGCCAACCCGCATCTGATCGACGATATCGGCCTGACGAAACGGCAGGCCGAGGAAGAGATCGCCAAGCTGCCTTTCTGGCAACGCTAGGGGAAGGTTGCGCGGCCGCTATCCGCGGGCCCGAGCGCGGCGACATTCCTACTTTGCATAAGTCGCATAAGATAGATTATGGAACTGAGGTGCAGGCAGAGATCCGGGAATTGCTGCAGTTTTCAGCCAGTCCACACCCACGCCAAATGTCATATTGAACGCTGTGGCACGGCGCTGCTGTTGAGAAACGCCGCGGATATAGGACGCGGCTTCAATGGTGCTGACAGCGATGATGCTCGGAGCCGAGAACAGTGTCGCGATGAGAAAGCGCGTCTATTGCTCTGACTCATAAGGGATTTCGATCGCCATGCCGTCATAGGCCGGCACCACGTGGTCCGGCGTCTCGGCCATCACGGCGGCATAATCCAGCGGCACGTGCATATGCGTCAGCACGGCGTTTTTCGGCGAAAGCTTCTCGGCCCAGCCCAACGCCTCGCCGAGCGACAGATGGCTCGGATGGGTATTGTACTGCAGCGCGTCGATCACCAGCGTGTCGAGGCCGCGCAACCGCTCGGCCGTGGCAGCCGGGAAGTCGCTGATATCGGGGCAATAGGCGATCCCGCCGATGCGGAAGCCCAGCGAGATGATATCGCCATGGATCTGCGGCAGCGGCTCAAGGGCGAGGGAACCCCCCTCGCCTTCGATCGTCACCGGTCTGCCATGATCGATGGGATGCGGCTTGACGATCGGCGGATAGGAGCTACCGGGCGGCGTCTCGAAACAGTAGCCGAACGCCTGCCTAAGGCGCTGCATCGTCGGCTCATCGGCATGGATATCGATGCGGTGCCGCTGCTCGTGCACATAGCCGCGCAGGTCGTCGATGCCATGGATATGGTCGGCGTGCGGATGGGTATAGACCACCGCGTCGATGCGCCTGACCGAGGCGAGCAGCATTTGCTCGCGGAAATCCGGCCCGGTATCGATGACGACCGTGGTGCGGCCGCCGTTGGTCGCGATCCGCTCGACGAGGGCCGCCGTGCGCATGCGCCGGTTTCTCGGATTGGTCGGATCGCAATTGCCCCAGTCACCTGTGATGCGCGGCGTGCCGGGCGACGAGCCGCAGCCGAGAATGGTGAGGCGCAGCCGGTCGCTCATGTCAGCTAGCCGCCACGTCCGGGCGCGGCATCTTGGTGAACAGCCGGAAGACGTTTTCGGTGGTTATGTCGGCGATCTCCGTCTGGCTGACGCCGATGGTTTCAGCCAGCACCTTCGCCGTGTTCGCCACATAGGCGGGCTCGTTGCGCTTGCCACGATGCGGGACAGGCGCAAGGTAGGGCGCGTCGGTCTCGACCAGCAATCGATCGCGTGGAACATCGGCGGCGATGGCGCGCAGTTCGGTCGAGTTCTTGAACGTCAGGATGCCCGAGAAGGAGACATAACCGCCCAGCGCCACGCCGACCTCAGCCAGCCTGCGCCCGGACGAAAAGCAATGCAGAATGAAGGGGAAGGCGCCCTTCCCTGTCTCGTCCTCGAGGATCGCCGCCATGTCGTTGTCGGCATCACGCGAATGGATGACCAGCGGCAGACCGGTCCGGCGCGCAGCGGCGATGTGGGTGCGGAAGCTTTGCGCCTGCGCCTCGCGCGGCGCGCGGTCATAGAAATAGTCCAGTCCGGCTTCGCCGATCGCCACCACCTTGGGGTGGCTGGAAAGCTGCACCAGTTCGTCAGCGGTCACATCGAGTTCTTCCGCCGCGTTGTGCGGATGGGTGCCGACCGAGCAATATACGTCGTCAAAAGTCTCAGCGATTTCAAGGATCTGCTGAAACCGCTTCACGCGCGTCGAGATCGTCACCATGCGGCCGATCCCGGCGGCAAGAGCGCGGGCGACGATGGCCGCCCGCCCCTCGGCGAAGTCCGGAAAGTCGAGATGGCAGTGACTGTCGACAAGCATCAGGCTTTTGCGTCCTGCTCGACGTAACGCGGAAACACGCCCTCAGGCGCCGGCAAGGCGGTGCCGGGCACGAGCGCATGTTCCGCATGGACGTGCTCGAAATTGCGCTTGTCCGCAGGCACGGCCAAAAGGTCGAGCAGCTTCGCGGCCGACCCCGGAATGAAGGGCTGGCTGAGCACCGTCACCCGCCGCACGACCTCGGCCGTCGTCCACAGCACCGTTTCCATGCGCTCGGGATCGGTCTTGCGCAGCGCCCATGGTTCCTGGGACGCGAAGTAGCGGTCGGCTTCGGCCACCACGCCGAAGATCGCCGCCAGCGCCAGATGGATGCCCTGCTCCGCCATTGCCCTGCGCGCCACAGCAAGCGCCTCGACGGCCTGGTCGAGGATCGCTGTATCGGCCTCGATAAGGTCGCTGCGCTTCGGCACCGCGCCGCCGCAGTTCTTGGCGATCATCGACAGCGAACGCTGCGCCAGATTGCCAAGGCCGTTGGCGAGATCGGCGTTGGTGCGGTTGACGATCGCCTCGTGGCTGTAGTTGCCGTCCTGGCCGAACGGCACCTCGCGCAGGAAGAAATAGCGCACCTGGTCGACGCCGTAATGCTCGACCATGGTGAACGGGTCGATGACGTTGCCGACCGACTTCGACATTTTCTCGCCGCGGTTGAACAGGAAGCCGTGGCCGAAGACGCGCTTGGGCAGCGGGATCCCCGCCGACATCAGGAAGGCAGGCCAGTAGATGGCGTGGAAGCGCACGATGTCCTTGCCGATGATATGTGCGTCGGCTGGCCAGAAGCGCCATTTCTCAGCATTTTCATCGGGATAGCCGACACCGGTAATGTAGTTGGTCAAGGCGTCGACCCACACATACATCACATGCTTCTCGTCGCCCGGCACCGGCACGCCCCAGTCGAAGGTGGTGCGCGAGACCGACAGGTCCTTCAGCCCCGACTTGACGAACCTCATTACCTCGTTGCGGCGCTCGGCCGGGCCGATGAAATCGGGTTGGCTCTCGTAGAGCGCGAGGAGCTTGTCCTGATAGGCCGAAAGTCGGAAGAAGTAACTCTCCTCCTCGACCCATTCGACCGGCGTTCCCTGCGGCCCATAGCGGACGTTATCTGCTCGGACTTCGGTCTCCTCCTCGCCGTAATAGGCTTCGTCGCGCACCGAATACCAGCCGGCATAGCCGCCCTTGTAGATGTCGCCATTGGCGGCCATCGCCTTCCAGATCGCCTGCGAGGACGCATAGTGCCGCTCCTCGGTGGTGCGGATGAAATCGTCGTTCGAGGCGTTGAGCGCGCTCGCCATGCTCTTGAACTCGGCCGCGTTGCGGTCGGCGAGCTCGCGCGGCGAAATGCCTTCCTTGCGCGCCGTCTGCAGCATCTTGATGCCGTGCTCGTCGGTGCCGGTCAGGAAGTAGACCTCCTTCCCGTCGAGCCGCTGGAAGCGGGCGAGCGCATCGGTGGCGATCAGTTCGTAGGCATGGCCGATATGCGGCTTGCCGTTCGGGTAGGAGATCGCAGTCGTGATGTAGAATGTGTCGCGTGACATGAATGAACCGTCATGAATGTCTGAATGTCAGTTGTGGCGATAAACTATCGGCATGGCGATTGCCATCCCGTAGGGCCGTCACATTCGCATCACAGAATTCAGGCGGTCGATCATGGTCAGGGCGTGCTGCTTCTTGTCGAGATTGTAGGTCTCTGTCTCAGATATCGTGTTCAACGCCTCGTGCCAAGCCTCGGACAGCGTTTTGGCTCTGGCGAGATCGCCGGCCAAAGCCGCTTCGCTGGCCGCCGCCGACAAAAGATCGAGCGCGCGGCGGTTGAAGATATCGAACTGGATCGCCTGGTCGCGGCCGGCGACGGCTTCGGCAAGACGGTGCGCTCCGGCAATGTCGGGCTTTTGCGCGGCCACCAGGGCATCGAGCGCGCCGGCGATTTCCAGCCCGCCATATTGGGTAAGCAGGATCGCGTTGCGGGCACTGCCCCCTGCCCGCTCGGCCAGTGCCGCGCGCGCCGCCGGATCCCTCGGCGGCGGCGGCTCGACGTTTTCCAGCACGGTCATTAGTTCGTCCGGCGCAAGAGGCGTCAGCCGCACCATCTGGCAACGTGACCGTATCGTCGGCAATAGGCTGCCCGGCGCATGCACGATGAGGACGAACAGGGTGCGCGCCGGCGGCTCCTCGAGATTCTTGAGCAAGGCATTGGCGGCATTGGTGTTCATGTCGTCGGCCGGGTCGACGATGACGACGCGGTAGCTGCCGTCATGCGAGGTCATCGACAGGAAGCGGCTGACCTTGCGGATCTCGTCGACGGTGAGCACCGTCTTGAAGCTCTTGGTCTTGTCGTTGGCCGGACGCGTCAGATGCAGCACCGAAGGATGGGCGCCGGTGGCTATCTGGCGAAACAACGACGACGCCGGATCGGGGACTGCGAGCGTCTCGGGCGCACCCCGAAAATCCGGATGTTTGAGAAGGTGATGCGCCAGGTGGAAGGCAAGCGTCGCCTTGCCGATGCCGTGCGGTCCGGCCAGGATCAACGCGTGCGGCAGCTTGCCGGCACGATAGGCTGCAGCAAGCATGCCGGCTGCCTGAGCATGGCCGATAAGCCGAGGTGTCTCCGACGGCTCGGGGACGCCGTCCAGCGTGTCGTGCTGTTCGGGGGCGATGCGTTCGAAGATCATACCGGCGCCGTCTGCTTCCTTTGCGCAGGCATCTGTTTTTCCAGCTCCGCGAACACGGCCGCGGTGACGACGTTTTCCACTGTTTCGGGATCGGCCGACGCATCGATGACGATGCAGCGATCCGGTTCCGCCTCGGCGATGGCCAGGAAAGCCTCGCGCCGGCGCTGGTGGATGGCTAAAGTCTCCTTCTCGAAGCGATCGGCGCTGTCGCCGGCGCCACGGCGCGCCGCGGCGCGTTTCAGGCCTTCGGCCGGATCGATGTCGAAGATCAGCGTCATGTCGGGAACCATGCCGTTGATGGCGACCGCTTCCAGCGCTTCCATGAAATCGGGATCGAGTCCGCCGGTGACGCCCTGATAGACGCGCGAGGAATCGATGAACCGATCGCAGAGCACGATCGTGCCGCGTTCGACCGCCGGCCGGATCACCTGCTCGACATGATCGGAGCGCGCGGCGGCGAAGAGGATCGCCTCCATCTTCGGGCCGAAGGGCTCGGCAGCGCCGGACAGAAGCACATGTCTCACCGCCTCGGCGCCCGGCGAGCCGCCCGGCTCGCGCGTCACCAGAACCTCATACTTCTTGGCGCGCATGCGTCGCGCCAGCCGCTCGATCTGCGTCGACTTGCCGGCTCCTTCGCCGCCTTCGAAGGTGATGAAAAATCCGCTCGCCAATCGAGGATGCCTTCGCCCGTGCTGGCCGCTGTCATAGCTCCCGTCCGACAAAAGGTCCACGAGCCGGCCCGATCACAAATGTTTCTGACGCAGCCAGCCGACAGCCAGTTCCTTGGCGGCGTCGAGCGCACGCTGCGGCAGCGTGCCGACCTTCACCGGCTCGGCGGCGAAAAGCGGCGTTCGCTGACTGAGCGTGTCGCCTATCCAAACGCGCAGCTCTCCGACCGGTTGCCCCTCCTCCACCGGCGCCGCCACCGGACCGTCATAGACGATCCTGGCGGTCAGCTTGTCGCGGTTGGCTATCGGCAGAAAGATGTCCACCGGCCCCTTGGCTTTCAAGGCCACGCCGGATTTGGCGCCTCCAAAAACCTCGGCTTCGCCGACAATCTCGTCCTTGGCGAAAATCTCCGTCTTCTGGAAGGAGCGCGACCCCCAGTCCAACAGCTTGCGCGCCTCCTCGGAGCGCTCCCGGTCGCTCGCCAGCCCGCTGAGCGCCGCGATCACGCGGATGCCGTTGTGGCTGACCGTGCCGACAATGCCGAAGCCGGCAGACTCGCTCGCCCCGGCCACGAAGCCGTCGGCATCGATGCCCATGCCCAAGAGCGGATTGCGGTTCCTCTGGGAGATCTTGTTCCAGGTGAAATCCGGCTGGCCGTAATAGTGGAAGAACTCGGGATAGTCGCGCCAGATGTGGAGCGCCAGCATCGTGAGTTCCCGCACCGTCGTCTGCTGGCCATCTGCCGGCAGCCCGGTCGAATTGACGAAGGTCGATTTCGAGAGACCGATCTCGCGGGCGCGCTCCGTCATTTGCGCAGCGAAATTTGCCTCCGAGCCCGCCATGCCTTCGGCGAGCACGATGCAGCCGTCATTGGCGGCCTGCACGGTCACGCCCTGGATCAGATCCTCGACGCGGACCGCCGATTTGAGCTTGGCGAACATGGTCGAGGTTCCGGACGGCGCGCCACCGGTGCGCCAGGCGTTTTCGCTGACCACGAAAGTATCGTCGAGCGTGATCCGCTTCGATTTGATGGCGTTGAAGACCACCTCCATCGTCATCAGCTTGGCCATGGAAGCCGGGGGAATCGGTTTGTCGGCATCCTTGGCAAACAGCACCGTGCCGGTATCGGCATCTATCATGAAGGCTTGGGCCGCCTTGGTCTCGAAAAGCTGCGCACTCGCCGGGACGACGCCAAGCAGCACTAGCACCAATCCCAGGAATCCGGCGAAAGGCGGAAAAATGCGGAACTGCATGAAGTATCGACCCATTAGCCGGACTGGCCCGGCCAAGCTATCAGGGTTCGTTCCGCCGGATCAACGGCGCTCGCGAAATTGATCAGTTTCGCACAACCAATGCGTCCGGCGCCCCGTGCGACCAGGCCGCCTGCAGCAGCTCGTCGATGCTGCCATGGCCATCCGGATAGACGTTGACCGCGTACCAATCGTTGCCGTCGAGCTCGGTGCGCTGGATTTCGGTCCTGCCGAACGGCTCGAGAGCCGCCGCCACGCGCTTTGCCTGGGCGGCATCGTCGAAGGAGCCTGCCGCGACGTAGACCGCAGCCGGCGCCTGTTCCTGGCGGTTCGATTTCTTCCACGACTGCAGGATGTCGGCCGGCGACATGCCGCTGCCGTCGAGGGCCGCGAAGACGTCGGCGCGATTGACGCGCTCATCCGCGTAGGAAAGCGAGGCCATGGCAAAGGGTGAATTCGGCGGCAACCTGAACTCCGGCCGCTCCGGCACGATCGGCCCGAAATCGGGCAGTGTGACATCGCTGGCGCCCGGTGCCTGCGCCGACATCGCCGGTTGCGCGGTCGGCTGCTCCGATAGCCCGGGCTGCGCGGCGAAAGCCTGACCTGAATCGGTCAACTGGCCTGGGAACGGCACGGCGGCCGGCGGCGCGTCCACCTGAATGCTTGGCGACGGACCATTCATGGCTACCATCACACCGGTCGGCAGGCCGTCGGACGGATCCGGCCGTCTGTTGCCGGGATGGTAGGAGGCCATCAGATACTGGTCGTCATTGCCGTCGAGCGGCGCCCGGCCGACATATTCGACCTTCACTCTTGCTGTGCCGACCTTGCCATAGTCGAGCATTTGCGCGGCACGCTCCGAGACGTCGATGATACGGCCCTCATGGTATGGGCCGCGGTCGTTGACGCGCACGATGACAGAGCTGCCGGTGTCGAGATTGGTGACGCGGGCATAGCTCGGCAGCGGCATGGTCGGATGCGCCGCCGTCAGCTGCGCCGTGTCGTAGACTTCGCCATTTGCGGTCAGCCGGCCATGGAAGGCGTCGCCATACCAGGAAGCCAGACCTACCTTGGCGTAGCGCCTGTCTTCCTTGGGATAGTACCACTTGCCGCGTACCTGATAGGGCTTGCCGAGCTGGTCGCGGCCGCCGCCGCGGCGCATGTAGTTGACGCGTGGGCTCGCCTTCACGCCATATTCGGATTCGGCGAAATATTCCTTGGAGCGCGGCCGCTTGTCGATCATCGACTTCGGCTGCGGCGTTGAGGTGCAGGCGGCAAGCAGCACCGCCGACAGGGCGCACAGCGCGAAAGCAGGAGCGCGACGAAGACGCGGGCGCGCCGAAGTCTGCATGTTTCGATTGTCCCCTACAGTCTCGCCGCCATCAGTCGGAGCCAAGCGCCCGCGAATGCCAGCAACACCTTGATCCCCAATCCCTTTGTGCGCAGGAATTGCTTATCACGATGTTAATCGATTATGGCCGGAACCAGGCGAGATTATGGCGAGAACTGCCAGGGAGGGGCCTTGCATAGATGAGCGCCGGATGGAGGGGCAGCTTTTTGGAGGGGGGACTTCCATTTCCAACCGGCGCTCACAGCGCTGGAACTCCCTGCGCCAACCAGGAGTCTAGCATGGGCGTCGTCAAGGGCTTTCTAACCGAACGGACGACTCGGTTCATCTATATTAGCTATCGGATGATGGACCTTGGCCGCGACCGTCGGAGACGCTTTCGATCCCTGCCGGAGGCGTTGCCCGTCGGGCTCGCCTTCGCGGGATAAGAAAACGCCCACCACGTTTTCCGTAGCGGGCGCTAGTTCGGGAGGAAATGAGACGCGTTGCGGTCAGGGGCGTCCCCTTTACCCACCGACGACGGTACGCCTCGCTTGGCTGGATAATAAGCGCGCACCGGTTGAAGCGCTGCATATTCAAGCTGCGTGACTTTTCCGCCACAGATGTAAGACACCCGGCCGACTAAGCAGCCGGATATGCGCATCTTCTGCCTGACAGCGGGAAGGCATCGCCGCGGTGGTTGACGCAGCCCCGACCACCGCACTACAGGAGAAGCGCGAACCGGTCGGGAACGCCTCCGGCGCCAATCTGGCGCCGACCATTTGAAAATCGACCGATAGCGATGATCCCAAGTGGTTGAAATACCACGATGGAGGGATGGCCGAGCGGTTTAAGGCACCGGTCTTGAAAACCGGCGTGGGCGCAAGTTCACCGTGGGTTCGAATCCCACTCCCTCCGCCACAGAGCCAATAAAAACAGCTAGTTAACTACCGAAAGCAGGGCTTGCCATAACGTCCCAGACAAGGTGACCTTGACATGTGATGCCTGCGGGGTGACAGGCAGTATCACCCGAAGAACACCCGCCAGGGTAAGCCGCTCCCGCGACATTGAAGCCGGTTGCCTGCGCGCGTTCGTCGCCGCCGCGGTCCCACGCAAACCGTCTGGCGGGATCTGGCGCCTGCGTGTGGCCCATGCATGCGCTATCGGTTTGGCTGATCTTCGCGCATGACGTTATAGAGAAGGAGGCCCGCCGTTAGAGACACGACGGCGCCTAATACATCGTTGCCGGTCAGCCCCAAATAATGAACGAAAGTGAATGTCAGCTCGGCCATGGCCCGACCTCCTAGAAGGTTGCTCTAGAGAACCCTTAGGGATCACTAATGTTCCGATCGTTTGAGCGGGCGCTGAACCTCATCGTCATGGCGATCTCCGGTGATTGAGGTCGCCCCATCGGGAAGGATTATATTCCTCATTCGGCTGACGCTGGCAAGTGCAGGCAGAATCTCGTGGCGGCCCTCCAGCGAACGCAATGTGCGCTCCAGGGTGTGGGGACCATGGCCGGGATTGTCATTGTATTAGCGAAAGCGCATATTGTCCCTGCAAGCGGCCTGCTACGCCCCGTCTGTAAAGACATTCATTGGGCGCGCCGATGTCCGACAAGACCCGGCAATTACTCGCCCTCGTCGTCTTCATCTGCACATGGTCTTCGCTGGCCGGCTTTCAAAGGGAGGACTTCGATGCGCTACCTTCTAGCCACATGTTGTTTCGTCGCACTAGTAGTTATCGGCGGTGGCGAACCTGCAGGTGCCCAGACAGCCCAATCAAGCATAGAGGCGAACAATGCGGACTTTGTTGCGAAGTTTGCCGCCAAGGATGCGACAGGCCTGGCTCAACACTACACCGAAGACGCGGTAGCGTTTCCTCCCAACGAAGAGCGGGTCGCCGGCCGCGAAAGCGTTCAGAAGATGTGGCAGAGCTGGATCGATGCAGGATTGACCGATCTGACCCTGAAAGCGGCGCAGGTCGAGGAGAGTGGCAATCTCGCCTATGAGGAGGGCAACTACTCTATCAAGATCCCCGGTAGTGACGGCAAGACCAGTGAGGAAATCGGCAAATACATTGTCGTTTGGAAGAAGGGCGCCGACGGCGAATGGCGACTGCATCGGGATATTTGGAATGCGAACCCTGCTAAGAAGTAGAGTTATCACTCCCGTTCCATTGTCTTGACGCTACCCGGGCGGCGCACCGGATTTCTCATCGGCTCGCCTCGGTACGGGGCGCAAAGAAACAGCGGATATACGAAAACGGCGGGGATACTGGCTGTCTTCGCTCTCTATGACGCGGTTCTTGGGAATGAAATATCGCGTCTTGGACCCCGTGCGGACATTGAAATTGCCGCCCGGTAGCGGCTCAACAAAGCGCGGGTTGATGACCCCACAATCCTTCTTATCGTCGCAACATTCATAGCCGGTGACCGGATCATGGTAGCCGGTGTACCAGCTGTGAGCGACAGCGAATGCGATCAGAAGAAGCTTCATCGCCTACCTAACTTAACATGGCGGCCGACTAGCGGGCCATACCATACATTAGCTATCGCTTGACGAAGACGCCGTCCGCTCCAGACTCATCGCATGGCCAGGGGCATCAACATTGGCGATGAGGTCGCTGTCACCGCGACGGTGAGGCGTCGAGTGACCGAAGACCGCGTGAGCGTGTCGATCCCAAGCTATGGCTTCCCGCACTCGATTGTCGATCGAACGTCCAAGGTAAAAAAAGGCCAGCAGATAGAGCTTGTCGGCGACGTCACCCATATCGATGGTGAGTGGGTCACGGTGAACCTGGGCGTCCAGGTTACAGTGAATATGGATACGCTGAGACTGGTAACAGCCTACAAGCCGCCTTCGAGAAAGACGGCCCTCATCGACAAGCCGACTTAAAGGGCAGGCCCGTCCGGGAACAGTCAATTAGCTTTAACTAATTATAGACCCGCGCTGTCCTATTCTGGGACAGCGCGGATCAGTGCCCACTGCCGCGCAGGCGGCTCCGGCAGACCCAGCACCCCCGCCCACTGTCGGGGCCGCCACCTACCTTTCACACATACCAGCAGTGGTTGAATCAACCGTTACCACACGTGCCTACCAACACGCTTTCCTGATCGTTAGACTTTGATGGACCGGAGGGATTCACATCTCACCAGAACTGATCTAGTCTTGCCGCTCGAAGAAATCGCAGGTGGCAACCATGGAAGCGATGTTCGATGACCTCGCGGCGGCCCTTAGAGAGCCCCGTATAGACGTATCTGCTACTGTCCGCGCTTATGCCCTAGACCTCGCCGGCAAGCTCTTCCTGGGCATTGCTATTGGCGTTGGCATCGGCATTGGGCTAGCGATCGCCGGTTAGCTCCTCGGGAAGGCTTACCTCACCTGTCCGCTTGCTAGAACATACCGCTTTTGGTCTTGCGATTGGCGTAGGTATCGCGCTGAGCTACCTACTATATTAGCAATAGGCTTACATACAGAGTCGGACATACCATCAAGCGTTTTTCAGGCGCGTGCGGGGGAGTTTGCAATGCGCACAATTCTGGCTCTAGCCGCACTCACAACCTGTTTCGCTCTCTGGGATCGATTTGCGAACGACGGGATCTATAGCGCCACTCTGCAGCGAAACATTTTCGGTAAAGTGCTTTCTGGATGACCAGCCATTGACCGGCATCGGTTTGCCGTCTGCACGCCATCGCTGGCATAAATAGTCTTACCGGCTCAGTTGCGCTTCCCACCTGTCGGCAAGCATGATCCGCGCAACAAGGCTCTCAAGTGCATCGGCCTGCGGGTGCTTCCACTGCTTGAGGGCAAGGGCGAGCCGATATGCGCACTCGGCATTTCCTTGTTGGCCATCTTGATCTTGCCCGACTGCTTGATGTTCCGGGCAACGATTGTGACCGTCGCCTCGTCGTCTCCGCTGGCCTCATGCTCCCTTGTTTCGTTTCAGGACGGGAATGCTGGCACCCAGGTTGCACCGGAGATGTTGCCGGTACTCTCCTGGGGCCGGCAGCTCGCCGGGCTTGAAGGTCGTTGTTGGGGGCCTCGCCCGGCGGGTTTGCCATTACATTAGCAATTGCTTGTAAATAGACCGAGGTAGGAACATAATTGCATCGCGAGGAGCTTTGAGGGAGGTTCCTATGCGATGGCCCTTGGTCGTGATCGCGCTGGTTATTGGCCTGGTCCTCTGGGACCACTTTGCCAATGACAGCGCCTATACCGCCGATGTCGAGCGAAGCTTTGCGTCTCTGGATATGCCGGGGGGCTGGAGGGCGCCTCCCGCCATCACCTTCCACAATCCAGACGACCAATGAACGATCTAGCGGCTTGAACCAATTGCGTAGGTCGCGCTGAGGTTTGGCCCCAATTGCTTGAGGAATTGCCGGTAGCTTCGGATACGCGCCCAGAACTTCGCGCATTTGAAGTACGCCGCTCCGCCCGCCGCACTGCGGAAGTCTTCTAACAAACGCGATCTGGTTCTATCTGCGCCGCGACTTCATCCGCACGGCCGCCTGCCTGTTCATGGCCGGCCTGGCTTTCTATCTGCTTCTTCGCCGATGGCGCCTTAGTAGCCGCCGCCACCCATGCCGCCGGTACCGCCGGTACTGCCGGAGCTACTGCTGCCCCCGTTGCTGGTCTGCGTCGAGGAATGCTGTGTTCCATTGCTGCTGGTCATGCACCCGGCGACACCTGTTAGGATCAAGAGCAAGACGGCAATTGTGATGTGACTCCGCATAGTTGTCTCCCTTCTGGGGTTCCCACCGCGCATCCGTTCAACAACATTGAACTCGGCTTTATTCCATCACAATCGAGTGACGGATTTGGCCAAGCGGTTGCTGAGCCGCTACCAGCCGCGCCAGCGCAGCACCCGAGCATCCCACCAGATTTTGTCTATCTCCTTCCATGGCCTTAATGGAATAAGGGGCTATATGCTTCGTTTATTCGGACCAATGCGCTTGGAAGCCAAGACCTCAGCCGATTGCGGGCCCGCTGGCAAATAAAGCACTTTGTCGCGCCGGCTGATAACCCCAGCCCCCCGCCCATCAGTCGGCGCATGGCCCGGCTTGCGAACCTCAATCCACCCCAAAAGCAAGCCGGGCTTTCACCTAACACCCGTGCCGAACTTGGAAGCACCGCATGATCACTTACGTCCTCGTTGCGTGGCTCCTCCTCCAGGCCGCCAGCATCATCGTCGGCAAGTCTATTGCCTTCGCGAGCCAGTGATGGGCATCGGCGACGAGGTTGCCATAACCGCGACTGTGCGCCACCGCGTAAACAACGACAGGGTCAGCGCTGTGCCAACTCTCGGCCTTAATTAGCGATTGCTGAAATCCGCAAGGTTGGCACCAGCCAGCCATGCTAAATGGCGGCGGTCATCTACCGGAGCGCAGCCATGACCTCTCCCATTGGAAGCCAGCAAACCGCTGGCGCAGTGCAGCGTACCATCGGACTTCCGGCATCACCCGAGGCGACTTTTCCAGGCAAAAGTGCTGACAGCGTCGGTCATCTCGCGAAAGCCTCGGTTTTGGAGACGGGCGACAGCGAGCCTGGCGCTCAAGGTCGGGCAGCATCTAGAATCGCTCGCATGGACGTGACGGTGCTTCCCCCGGCCGGCCCAGGCGATAATCGAGTGTCCGATAAAGCAAACGAAGACAACGGGGCGGCGGATCAGGATGCAGGAGGAATCGGCTGACGCGGCCCCAAAAGCAGTCGGGCCGAATTTCGTCACGGCGGGCATTTTTTAGATCCGTTCGGCCGTCGGCGGAGTCGAATCACGAGCCGGTGCTGCCGAAGCCGGCAGCAGCCTCACAAGCGCGTGCGTTTGGTTGATTTCTCAGACAAAATATGCTGCTTGTCGCGCCCATGAAAAAGCTCTGCCTGATGGTTGTGGCGTCTCTGGCGCTGGCCTGGCCGGCCAAGGCGATGGACAACGCGCTTCGCGCCGGCCTGCTGAAACTCGATCCGCAGACTCGCCTCGAGCAGCGTTGCGACGCCGAAGTGCTCGACCGGATCAGCCACGACGATCACAAATTCAAGGCCGACCGTGTGGTGGCCTATGCCTTCGCCACGCCGCAGATGAGCGCCGATGCGATCAGGAGTCCCGGCGCAGCCTTTCGCAGCAACGGTCAGTGGTACCGACTGAAGTTCAAGTGCCAGACCGCGCCCGACCACATGCAGGTGCTTCAGTTCCGCTACAAGATCGGCGACGAGATCCCGGAAACCGACTGGGCAAAATACAATCTTTACGACTGACGGATTGCCCTCGATTAGCGGCCCCCGCGCCAGCCTTCGCTTGCAAAAAGTCCAATAGATTTTCGCTGGAACAAGATGCCTTGCGACGGCTCGTTCCGGCTGTTCTCTTGACGCGCGCGAACCATACACGTTAGGGCGTCAGAACTTTCGAAGATCGGCACTCGACGAACAGCAAAAGGGCTTCCAGACGATGGATATTTTCAGCGCCGCAAGCCTGACCGCTCTTCTTCAGGTCATCGCGATCGACCTGGTGCTCGCGGGCGACAATGCCATCGTCATCGGGCTGGCGGCTGCCGGTCTGCCTTCCGAGCAGCGCAAGAAGGCAATCTTGATTGGTGTGCTGGCGGCCACGGTGCTGCGCATCCTGTTTGCGGCGGTTACGGTCAAGCTGCTTGCAATCGTCGGTCTGCTGCTTGCCGGCGGCATCCTGCTGTTGTGGGTGTGCTGGAAAATGTATCGCGAGTTGCGCACCTCCGCTGCCGACGAGCAGGAGGCGACGGAGGCGCTGTCCAATGCGGACCTCAATGACGACAAGATGGTCGCCGGCAAGGCGCCGCGCAAGACGCTTGGCCAGGCCGCGTTGCAGATCGTCGTCGCCGACGTGTCGATGTCGCTGGACAACGTGCTGGCCGTCGCAGGTGCGGCGCGGGATCATTTCTGGGTGCTGGTCATCGGGCTCGTATTGTCGATCGGCTTGATGGGGCTTGCCGCGAGTTTCATTGCCCGGCTGCTGCACCGTTACCGCTGGATTGCCTATGTCGGCCTGGCGATCATCCTCTACGTCGCGCTCGACATGGTCTATCGCGGTGCGATGGAGGTCTGGCCGCACGTCAACAACGCGGTGAGCTGACACCGCCCCCCGACGCGGACTTCGGCCGGCCTGCGATCTGGCCCTTCGCATTGCGTTTTGCCGCAGCAAGGACCAGCCCATACCAATGCCGCAATTAGTGTGATATTGCGCCGCCGATCCCGAAAAGCCTGGAAAACCTTATGTCTGCCCCTCGTGTCAGTTTCGTCAGCCTTGGATGCCCGAAGGCGCTCGTCGATTCCGAGCGCATCATTACGCGGCTGCGTGCCGAAGGTTACGAGATTGCCCGCAAGCATGACGGCGCGGACCTCGTCGTCGTCAACACCTGCGGCTTCCTCGATTCCGCGCGCGACGAGTCGCTCAACGCGATCGGCTCCGCCCTTTCGGAAAACGGCCGTGTCATCGTCACCGGCTGCCTCGGCGCCGAGCCGGAGGTCATTCGCGAGAAGCACCCCAATGTGTTGGCGATCACCGGCCCTCAGGCCTATGAGAGCGTGATGGCGGCCGTGCATGAGGCGGCTCCCCCTAGTCACGACCCCTATGTCGATCTCCTGCCGCCGCAAGGCGTGAAGCTCACGCCGCGCCACTACGCCTATCTGAAGATTTCGGAAGGCTGCAACAACCGCTGCACCTTCTGCATCATCCCGGCGCTGCGCGGCGACCTCGTTTCGCGGCCGGCGGCCGACGTTTTGCGCGAGGCCGAAAAGCTCGCCAAGGCCGGCGTCAAGGAGATCCTCGTCATCTCGCAGGACACCAGCGCCTACGGCATCGACATCAAATACCAGACGAGCCTATTCGGCGATCGCGAGGTGCGCGCAAAATTCCTCGACCTCGCTGAGGAACTCGGCAAGCTCGGCATCTGGATACGCATGCATTATGTGTACCCCTACCCGCATGTCGCCGACGTCATTCCGCTGATGGCGGAGGGAAAAATCCTCCCCTATCTCGACATCCCCTTCCAGCATGCCTCGCCGCAAGTGTTGACGAACATGCGCCGTCCCGCTCATGGCGAAAAGACCCTGGAGCGCATCCGCGGCTGGCGCGAGGTCTGCCCGGATCTCGCCATCCGCTCGACCTTCATCGTCGGCTTCCCCGGCGAAACCGAAGACGACTTCCAGATGCTGCTCGACTGGCTGGACGAAGCGAAAATCGATCGCGCCGGCTGCTTCAAATACGAACCGGTCAAGGGCGCGCGTTCCAACGACCTCGGCCTCGAGCAAGTGCCGCAGGAGATCAAGGAGGCGCGCTGGCATCGCTTCATGCAACGTCAGCAGAAGATTTCCGCAACGCAGCTTGCCAAGAAGGTCGGCAAGCGCCTGCCCGTGCTCATCGACGAGGCGCACGGAACTTTGGCCAAGGGCCGAACCAAATATGACGCGCCCGAGATCGATGGCTCCGTGCACATCCAGTCGCGGCGGCCGCTTCGGGCCGGCGACATCGTCACGGTCAAGATCGACCGGGCCGACGCTTATGATCTTTACGGCTCGGCGGTCTGATACCCCGCGCGAAAGTAGACGTCTCCGATGAAGTAGGGCGCCCTGCGGCGCCCTTAGGCTCTTGACGGCCCCTCGGCTTCAGCGGCGTCTCGTCAGAGCTTCACCGCCTCGATTGCGGCCAGGGAACGGTCGATCACCTGATCGAAGGTCTCATCGAGGCGCGTGCCCGTTGTGACCGCCGACAGCCGTGCGGCAAATCCCAAATGGTAGTCTACGAACCATTCAGGGCGCAGCTCCGGCTCCGGAAACGGTCCCCACCACGGGGGAAGCTTCGGTATCTTCGGCCGCGTGGGGCACCAGTCATCGAGGTCGCTCAAAAGCGCCTTCATATCGAGCCCGCCTCGCTCAGCCACCCAAGCATGGCGGACAAATTCGTCAGCAACCGCTGCGCCCAGTTCATGCGGCGGGAGCGGCTGTGGATTGAGTGCGACCCGCGCAAGCCCACCCTGCGGTCCGCGCGGGATGACATCGAAGATGGCGGGAAAGCGCTTCCCGATGATCGCCAGAAGTTTTTTATTCAATTGCATAAGACCCCTTTCTGCGGGCGCTTGTCACGCCAGCTGATTTCGTCTGATTTGCATGATCACCATGGAAGTGGAAGTCACTGACGTATGTGAAAGTGGTCACGGAACCGGTCACAGATATTGCCAAGATCCCATGAGAATCTGAAATTCTGAAAAAGATAGAGCGAGATTTATCTTAAATACTTGGCACGCAAGATCGTGCAACGATCTTTAACCGACTGGCAAAAAGCCAGTTCAGCTTCCGCCCTAGGCGGGGAAATCTTGCCAATCGATCTTAAAACGAATGAGGGCGCCACGAGGCGCCCTCTCCGGTTCGAAATTTCGTTGCCGCTTATCGCGGCAGCTTGTCGTCAATACCCTTGACGTAGAAATTCATGCCGAGCAGCGTGCCGTCGTCGGCAACCTCACCGTCCTTCAGCCAGGGCGAGCCGTCCTGCTTGGACACCGGACCGGTGAAGGGGTTCCAGCCGCCGGCGATCTTCTTCGTGGTCGCCTCGGCCATCGCCTTGACGTCGTCGGGCATGTTGGTGAAGGGCGCGAGCTTCACGGCGCCGTCCTTGATGCCCAGCCATACATTGTCCGGCTTCCAGGTGCCGTCGAGCGCCGCCTGAACGCGGCTGATGTAGTACGGACCCCATTCGTCGGTCAGAGAGGTCAAGGCCGCATTCGGCGCAAACTTGATCATATCGGACGACTGGCCGAAGCCGTGCAGCTTGCGCTCCTCGGCGACCTGCAGCGCGGCGGTGGAGTCGGTGTGCTGGACGATGATGTCTGCGCCCTGGTCGAACAGCGCCTTGGCGGCATCGGCTTCCTTGCCCGGATCGAACCAGGAGTTCACCCATACGATCTTGACCTTGAAGTCCGGATTGACCGACTGTGCGCCGAGCATGAACGAATTGATGCCCATCACCACTTCCGGGATCGGGAAGGACACGATGTAGCCGGCAAGCCCCTTCTTCGATTCCTTGGCCGCGATCTGGCCGAGCACGTAGCGGCCTTCATAGAAACGCGCATTGTAGATGCCGAGATTGTCGCCGGTCTTGTAGCCGGTGGCATGCTCGAACATCACCTTGGGAAACTTCTTGGCGACCTTCACCTCGGCGTCCATGAAGCCGAACGAGGTGCCGAAGATGATCTTGCACTTCTCTCGCGCCAGGCGCTCGAAGGCGCGGTCGGCGTCGGGGCCTTCCGAGACGTTCTCGAGATAGGCGGTCTCCACCTTGTCGCCGAGTGCCTTCTCCACCTCGAGGCGGCCCTGGTCGTGCTGGTAGGAATAGCCGAAATCCCCGATCGGACCCGTATAGACCCAGCAGGCCTTCAGCTTGCCTGCCGCTTCGGCGGTCGCCGCCAGCGATAGGGCCCCGGCCGTGGTCATAAGGGCAATAAGCAGTTTTTTCATCGTGTTACCTCTCTGAGTTAAGCCTTGGAGCTTCCCGTCTTTTTGTTGTCGTCAACGATCCGGAACGAATGGCTGCCCCAAAGAAGCCGGCGTGTTCATCATCGTCAGACGCTTGTTGCGCGAGATTAGAACGAGAACCACGATAGTTGCCAGATAGGGGAGCGAAGAAAGAAACTGCGAAGGCACGGGAATGCCAAAAGCCTGTGCATGAAGCTGACCGATCCACACCGCGCCGAAGATATAGGCGCCGGCAAGCACCCGCCACGGACGCCAGGAAGCGAAGACCACCAGCGCCAGCGCGATCCAGCCCCGGCCCGCGCTCATGTTCTCGACCCATTGCGGTGTGTAGACCAGCGACAGATGTCCGCCGGCAAGGCCGGCGCAGGCGCCGCCGAAGATCACGGCGAGATAACGATAGCGGATGACCTTGATGCCCAGCGCATGCGCCGAAGAGTGGCTGTCGCCGATCGAGCGGAGCGTGAGGCCGGTGCGCGTCTTGAACAGGAACCACATCACGGCGGCGGTGAGCGCGATCGAGATGTAGAACAGAGGATCCTGGCCGAAGATCAGCCTGCCAACGACCGGGATCGAGCTCAACCCGGGGATGTCGAGGTTCGGCAACCTGACGCCCGGCTGGCCGACAAAGCTGGTGCCGATCATGCCGGACAGGCCAAGACCGAGCAGCGTCAGCGACAGGCCAGTCGCCACCTGGTTGGTGGCCAAGGACAGCGTCATGACGGCGAAGAGCAGCGAAAACAACGCGCCGACGATGATCGCCGCAAGCAGGCCGATCCAGGGCGAGCCGGTGAGATAGCCGGCGCCGAAGCCGCCGACCGCGCCCATGATCATCATGCCCTCGACGCCGAGGTTGAGCACGCCGGAGCGTTCGACCACGAGTTCGCCGATCGCCGCGATCAGCAGCGGCGTCGCCGCGGTGGCGATGGTCAAAAGGATGTTGACGGTGATGTCCATCAGCGTGCCTCCTCCAGCTTGGGCGCGGCCTCGAGTTTTGGCGCGGCAAAGCCGATCAGACGAATGCGGTAGTGAATGAGCGTGTCGCAGCCGAGCACGAAGAACAGAAGCATGCCCTGGAACACTCGCGCCACCTTGTCGGAGATGCCGAGCGCGCTCTGCACCGCCTCGCCGCCGAGATAGGTCAGCGCCAGCACCAGGCCCGCGGCGACGATGCCCAGCGGATTGAGCCGTCCGAGGAAAGCGACGATGATGGCGGTGAAGCCATAGCCGGGCGAGATCACCGGCTGCAGCTGGCCGATGGCGCCGGACACTTCCGAGATGCCGGCAAGACCAGCCAATGCCCCGGACAGCAGGAAGGTGAAGAACACCATCTTGTTGAAGCCGAAGCCGGCGAAGCGCCCTGCCCTGGGGCTCGAGCCCAGCACACGAACCTCAAAACCCTTCAACATGCGGCTCATCATCAGCCAGATCGCTATCGCCGCGACGAGCGCGAAGACGAAGCCCCAATTGGCGCGGCCGGCATCCGGCATCAGCTCCGGCAGGACGGCCGAGTCGCCGAACTGGATGGTCTGCGGGAATCCGTGGCCCTGGGGGTCGCGCCACGGTCCGCGCACCAGCCAGTCGAGGAAGAGCTGCGCCACATAGACCAGCATCAGGCTGGTCAGGATCTCGTTGGTGCTGAAGCGGGTCTTGAGCAGCGCCGGGATGGCCGCATAAAGCGCGCCGCCGACCATGCCGAGCAAGAGCATCAACGGCAGCACCAGTGGGCCTTCGAATTCGGGGAACAGCACCGGGATGATCGAGCCGAAGATGCCGCCCAGGATGAATTGCCCTTCGGCGCCGATGTTCCAGATATTAGCCTTGTAGCAGACCGACAGGCCGACCGCGATCAGGATGAGCGGCGCAGCCTTGATGGCCAGCTCATGCAGTTGCCAGACTTCGCTGACCGGCTGAATGAAATAGATGTTGAAAGCCTCGAGCGGATTGACGCCGAGCAATGCGAACAGAACCGCGCCGGCAATCATCGTCAGGGCGAAGGCGATGAAGGGCGAGAGCACCGAAAACAGCGCCGAGCGCTGCGGGCGTTTGACCAGTTCGAGGCGCATCATGCCGTCTCCATGGTGTGTTCGGCGTGGCCGGGCTCGGCGCCGCCCATCAACAGGCCGATCTTTTCGAAGGTGGCTTCGGCGATCGGCAGCGGCGCCGACAATTCGCCGTTGTGCATGACCGCGATCGCGTCCGACAGTTCGAACAATTCGTCGAGGTCCTGGCTGATGACGAGAACCGCCGACCCGCTGCGGGCAAGCTCGATCAGCGCCTGGCGGATATGGGCGGCGGCACCGGCATCGACACCCCAGGTCGGCTGGTTGACGACCATGACGCTCGGCTTGCGGTCGAGCTCGCGGCCGACGATGAATTTCTGCAGATTACCGCCGGAGAGTGCCGCGGCCTCCGGATCGGGCGCGCTCTTGCGCACGTCCATGGCCGTGATGATGCGCTGGGCGGCGCTGTAGACGGAGGCGTTCTTGACCATGCCGCCGGAGCCGACGAAGGACTTGCCGTCGGTGGCATGGCGCGACAAAAGCAGGTTCTCCGAAAGCTTCATCCGCGGCGCCGCGCCATGGCCGAGGCGTTCCTCCGGCACGAAGGCGGCACCCATCAGCCGACGGCCCGTGATCGAGAGCGCGCCGGCATCCTTGCCGCGGATGCGCACGGACCCGGCATCCTGCTGCAGCACCTCGCCGGAGACGGCTTCGAAGAACTCGCCCTGGCCATTGCCGGCGACACCGGCGATGCCGATCACTTCGCCGGCACGCACGTTGAGATTGACGTTCTTGAGCGGGATGGCAAAAGGCGTCGCCGGCTTGCGGGTAAGCCCGCGGATTTCGAGTAGCGCCGGCGCGGTTTCGATGCCTTCGGCCGGCGCGCGCACTACCGCCTTGACCTCGTTGCCGACCATCATGCGGGCGAGCGATGCGGCCGTCTCCTGGCGCGGATTGCAGTGGCCGACCACCTTGCCGTGGCGCAGCACGGTGGCGCGGTCGCAGATGCGTTTAACCTCCTCCAGCCGGTGCGAGATGTAGAGGATCGACTTGCCTTCCGCGCGCAGCCGCTCCAGCGTCTCGAACAGCTTGTCGGCTTCCTGCGGCGTCAGCACCGAGGTCGGCTCGTCGAGGATGATGAGCTGCGGCGTCTGTAAGAGGCAGCGGATGATCTCGATGCGCTGGCGCTCGCCGACGGAAAGATCGCCGACCAGCGATTCCGGATCGAGCGGCAGGCCGTAGCTGTAGGAAAGCGCCCGCGCCTTCGCGGCAATGGTGCTGATCGGCGAGCCGTCGTTCAGCGAGAGCGCAATGTTCTCGGCCGCCGTCAGCGCCTCGAACAGCGAGAAATGCTGGAAGACCATGCCGATGCCCAGCCTCTTGGCGACACCGGGGCTGGTGATATTGACGGCCTTGCCGTCCCAGAATATCTCGCCCGAATTCGGCTCGAGCGATCCGAACAGCATCTTGACCAGCGTCGACTTGCCGGCGCCGTTTTCGCCGAGCAACGCGTGGATCTCGCCCTTCGCGATGTTGAGGTCGATATGATCGCACGCTGTCAGCGTGCCGAAAATCTTCGTAAGGCCACGAACCTCGAGCAGGTTCGCCCTGTCATGATTTGCACTCACAGTGCCTCCCATCCAGTTACCCGGATATGTTCTGTGTTCCCGCTGGTATCGTATGCGCGGCCGGCTTCTGTCGGAAAGCGGCACCCAACTTGAAAGAGCTTCAAGAATTCCAGCGGAAACTCAAGGGGTAAGATATACCTATTGAGGGTGCAGGAAAGACTGGCTGGCTTTTCGGGTAAACCGTGCCTTCGCGCCTGGCAGGGCGCTGAAAAACAAGGCAGCCGGCTCAGGGGATGAGGATGGACGTACCCGTCGTCTTGCGGCCCTCGAGATCGGACTGCGCTTGTGCCGCATCCTTCAGCGCGTAGCGCTGATTGATCTTGATCTCGACGGCGCCGCTCAGCACCACATCGAAGAGCGCCTCAGCCGACGCCACTAGATCCTCGCGCTTTGCGTTGTAGACGAAGATTGTCGGCCGGGTTGCATAGAGCGAGCCTTTCTGCGCCAGAAGCGACATCGAGAATGGCGGGATCGGCCCCGACGACTGGCCGAAGCTGACGAACATGCCGAGCGGCCTCAGGCAATCGAGCGAAGCGGGAAAAGTGTCGTTGCCGACGGAATCATAGACGACGTCGCACTTTTTGCCGCCGGTGATGGCGGCGACGCCGGCGACGAAATCCTGCTCCTTGTAGTTTATGACATGGTCGAAACCATGCGCTTTCGCGAGCTCGATCTTGTCGGCGGAGCTCGCCGTGCCGATCATCGTCGCGCCGAGATGCTTTGCCCATTGGCCAAGGATCAGGCCGACACCCCCGGCGGCAGCATGGTAGAGGATCGTGTCGCCGGCCTTCACCTTATAGGTACGCCGCAGCAGGTATTCCGCCGTCATGCCTTTCAGCATCATGGCGGCCGCCTGCTCGTCGCTGATCCCGTCAGGCACCTTCACCACGCGGTCGGCGGCGATCACACGTTCTTCCGAATAGGCGCCGACATTGACCGCGTAGGCGACGCGGTCGCCGGGCTTCAGCCAGTCGACCTCGGCGCCGACGGCCAGCACCACGCCTGCCGCTTCACCACCCGGGATCAGCGGGAACCCACCGGGCGGCGGATAGAGACCCGAGCGGTGATAGACGTCGATGAAGTTGAGGCCGATCGCCGTGTGCCTGATCAGGATCTGCCCGGCGCCCGGCTGGCCGGGATCGGCATCCTCATAGGTCAGGACTTCGGGGCCGCCATGGGCGTGAATGCGGACTGCCTTGGACATCGCTCAATTCTCTCGGGAAGGGACAGAAGCTAGATCTAGGGTCAGGATTTCTTGGCGCCAAGATCGGGGAACAACTGCATGATGCCCCCAATGCAGGCGAGATAGAAGCCGGTGAAGGTGATGCCGATCTTGGTGAAATCGCTGACCTGTTCTCCCAGGACGCCAATCTGGTTGTAGAAGCTGGCGAGCGCTGCCTGTGCCAGCGCAAGCGCGCCGAAGGCACACCATAGAAGGGTCATGCCGAGATTGAGCGGCCTGAGCCTCACCACCCGCACCGGATGGATGAAGTTGATGGGCATGAAAGTGAGGATGCCGGCGACCACGACTACGGCAAAGGAAACCCATTGGCCCGGTTCGATAACGAAGAGCGTGAACACCACCATGTTCCAGACGACCGGGAACCCCTTGAAGAAGTTCTCCTTCGTCTTCATGCCGGTGTCGGCATAGTAAATCGCGCTCGACACCACGATGATTGCCGCCGACAGGAACGATAGTCTCTCACCCATGAAGCCGCGCTGATAAAGCGCGAAGGCCGGGATAAGGACGTAGGTGACGTAGTCGATGATGTTGTCGAGGAGCTCGCCCGACCATGTCGGCAGGATCTCCTTGACCTCGAGTTTTCTCGCGATCGGGCCGTCGATGCCGTCGACGAAGAGCGCAAGCCCCAGCCACCAGAACATCGCCGTCCAGCGCTCCTCGCTCGCCGCCACCAGCGATAGGAAAGCGAGGAACGAGCCGGACGCAGTCAGAAGGTGCACGGAAAAAGCGCGCGCCTGCGGCCATGTCACCTTCTTCTTCGGTCGCGGAATCCGCTCCGCGATTTTCTTGGCCGCTTTCCTGGCTGCTGTGTTCTTGCTCACGGGCCTCGCCAATCCAGCTTGCAGATTTCGGCCGAGCGGCCGGCGAAATTCCAATTGCGGCCGAAGGCGCGCATCTTGCTCTTGTCGGACTTCGCCACGATGATTTCCGGCGCGATCCAATATTCGGAATTGGTGATCACCGTATCCTTCTCGCGGTCTTTGCCAGATATAGGTGTCACCGCGCCGTCAATGATCTTCGGTATCTGGAAAATGCGCGTCTTGTCACGGGTCTCGTAGGTGATCGGCACCTGCTCGACGCCGAGGAATTTTCCGACCAGGATCGACAGCAGCGACGTGGTACCGCCGGCCTTGCCGGTGAAGATCTTGGTCAGCGCCTTCACCGCATAGACCGAGGCGCGCTTGTCGATGAACAGGCCGGCGGTCCAATTGCCGCGGCTCATATAGCCGGGGATTTCCATGATCAAGCCGAGATTGAGACCGGACAGGTCGACCTCGCCGAAATGGCCGGCATCGATGCGGAACCCGGCCCAGGTCTGGCAATAGCCCTCGGTCGGCGGATGGCTGCCGAGTGACAGCACGCAAGGGCAGAAAACCGTGCAATTGCAGGAGAGTACCAGCTCTCCTTTCATCGCCCAGCTTTGATCCGTCATCGAATTCTCCCCTCACGCCGAAACTAATAGCAGGGCGGCGGCCCACACAAGCAGTATCGCACCGGCAACCCGGCTGGCCACCCTGCCGGTGGCCTGTTTTTCGATCACGGTGAACAGGCCTATCAGCGCCATCCAGAAGATGTTCATCGCGCCGACGGCGAACATCACCAGCATCAGCGCCCAGCAGCAGCCGAGGCACCAGACACCCTGCTCCATCCCCAGGCGAAAGATGCGGCCCGATTTCGCGCTCCAGTTGGCGAACAGGATCGAGAACGGGTTCCGGCATTTCTTCAGGCATGCCTGCTTCAAGCCGCTGAATTGATAGAGGCCGGCAATCGCCAGCGCGGCGGCCCCGGCAAGCCCGACGACGGGATCGAGCACCTGCCCCGAGGCGGCAAGACCATAGACCGCGAGCGTCAGCGCGGCGAACGCCGCCGAGGCGGTAAGCCAGGTCGCAAGGTATCCCGCCACCAGAACCAGAGGATGGACGACGGGCTCGCTCTTGATCCGGGCGGTGTCCGCAATCTCGCAATAGGTGCGGATCATCGGCGCCGCCGAAGGCAGCATCGCCGCGACCGCCATCAGGAACCACATCAGGACGAGCGCCAACGCCTGCACGCTTGCGGTACCGGCAAGCGGTGCCGGCGCAAGGCACAAAGCGAAAAAGCGATCGAGGAAATCCGGCAGTGGCAATCGCGGCAGGTCTTTGAGCAGCGCATCACCCGGAGCGCCGCCGGCGAGGCGGCTTTCGGCGCCGCGAATCGCCGTTGCAGCGAGAATGAACCAGGCAAACAAGATGCCCGCACCGATGGTGAGCATCACGGCAAGGCGTGGGCTGCGCGCGAGTCCCGCCGTGGCGCGGCCGGCGCGGTCGAGATGGCTGAAATCGTGCTCCTGGCCGGTCATGGCAATCGAATGGGCCGAATCGCCGCGTTGATCAAGCCCGCCGATCTGCCCTATATCGCATAGAGGCCGACGGCCGCCTATCATCGTGGAAGCCTGGCGTGGAGCAGAACGACAAAGCCCGCATATTGGTTGCCGGCAGCGGGCCGGCCGGCCTGATCGCGGCGCTCGGCTTCGCCGAGGCAGGCTTTGCCGTGATACTGGCCGGCCCCGAGGCAGCCGGCGGCGACCGCCGCACCACTGCCCTCATGAACCCTGCCCTCAAGGTGCTGGACCGGCTGGGCGTATTGGACGAGCTCAGATCGCAGGCTGCGCCGTTGAAAGTGATGCGCATTGTCGACGCGACGCGCCGGCTGATCCGCAGCCCGACCGTCACCTTCCGCGCCAGCGAGATCGGCGAGGAGCAGTTCGGGCTCAATCTGCCGAACAAAATCATGATCCCGGCGTTAGCCAAGGCCGTTGCCGCTCACGCCGGCATCGAGTGGCGAAAGGCGATGGTCGGGACGTGGCGGCTCGAGGCCGATCAGGCGCATGCCATACTGGGAGATGGCAGCGAGGTCTCCGCGTCGCTGGCGGTCGCCGCCGACGGACGCCTGTCGCCGGCACGCGAAGCCGCCGGCATCAAAGCCTCCGCGCGGCCCTACCCCCAGTCGGCGCTTGTTCTCAATTTCAGCCATCGCAGCGAACACGGCTTCATCTCGACCGAATTCCACACCGAGACCGGGCCGTTCACGCAGGTGCCGCTGCCGGGCAAGCGCTCAAGCCTCGTCTGGGTGGTGAAGCCGGAAACGGCGAAGGAACTCGCCGCACTCGACGACGCCTCCCTGTCCGTCCGGGTCGAGGAGCAGATGCAGTCGATGCTCGGTCGCGTTTCGGTCGAGCCCGGCCGCCAGGTCTACCCGCTGTCGGCGGCCTCGCCCGGCCGCTTCGCGCAAAACCGTGTGGCGCTGGTCGGCGAAGCGGCGCATGTTTTCCCGCCGATCGGCGCGCAGGGCCTCAACCTCGGTATCAGGGATATCGACGATCTGGTTGGAATCGCCAGCGAAAACCGCGACGATCCCGGGTCAAGGCTGAGCCTCGCCGCCTATGACACAAGGCGCCGCCCCGACATCCTGGCGCGCAGCAGCGCGGTGAACCTGCTCAACATGTCGCTGCTATCCGACATGCTGCCGGCGCAACTGGCGCGCAGCGCCGGCCTCAACGTGCTGGACAGCTTCGCGCCGCTGCGCGCCTTCTTCATGCGAGAAGGCCTGCGGCCCGGCGGCGGTTTTCGGGCGCTCGCCGGCGGCTTAAGGAAGCAAGCCGCGCGCTAAGGCGACGCATTTTGGACCTTGCGCTTTCCGCCGCGAAACCATTGTGTGCGCCGATCCGTAACTTGGTGGCAAGGCAGCGCTGCGGCATTGAATCGCGACAACGTCTACGCCAAAAGAACCAAGCCGAAAGTCGGGCTCGATTTTTGGCTGCGTGATGTGTAAATTCAAGACCTTAGGCGCCCTGCGCACAAGCCACCGACGGCGCCTCGGACAGCGCATGACCCCGAAAATCGGAATCGATTTTCGGAAAGGATCATGTGCAAAAGCAAAGTGCTACAGCGTCCTTTGCGCGTCCGAGAGGAGCGGCGGCGCTGTAGAGGGTGAGTGCGATGAAAACGGCCAAATTCGCGATCGGACAAGTGGTTCGCCACCGGCTGTTTCCCTTCCGTGGCGTGATCTTCGACGTCGATCCGCAGTTCGCCAACACCGAGGAATGGTACGAAGCCATTCCCGCGGAGATGCGTCCGCGCAAGGACCAGCCTTTCTATCACCTCCTAGCAGAGAATTCCGAGACTGAGTACATCGCCTACGTGTCCGAGCAGAACCTGCTCGAGGACCGGTCCGGCGAGCCGGTGCGGCATCCGCAGATCGGCGAGATGTTCGACAAGCTGCCCGACGGGCGCTACGAGCCGAAACGCCACTCGAAGCATTAAAAGAATGGACGTGCGGCAACAAAAAAGCGGGGCGCCTGCCCCGCTTTTTGCATGTTGGAGAAATGCTCCGGCGATCAGTTGGCGGTCTTCGCCTTGTCCTGCTCTTCCTTGAGCTTCTTGGCGAAGTCCTGATTGTTCTTGGCGACGAAGTCCTGCAGCTTCTTCTGGCGGTCCTCGATGTCCGACTGCTGCAGCGGCGGACCGTCATAGGCGCCGCTGAAGCCGGTCAACGCGACCTTGATCGGGTTCGGCTGGTTCTGGAAATTGACCGAGGTGAGCGTGATCTGCTGGCCCTTCTTGAAGGACGCGACAAGCTGGTCGGTCAGCGGCACTTCGGCCACGCAGCGGTCCGGGAAGCAGATCACGTAGTCGAGTTTCTGCGCCTTGCCGGCATCGATCTGCAGGCCGATGCCGGGAGGCACGAGGCGGCCGGTCGGGACCGTCACCTGGAACACCTTGCGGTTCACCTTGCCCTTGAGCTCGATCAGGCTGACGCCGGTGACGAGCTGGCCATTGCCGGCGGTGACGATGTTCTGGACGTTGCAGATGTCGACGTCTTCCTGCTTGGTGCAGGCCTTGAACCAGCCCTGCGGAATCTGCGGCTGCTGCTGCGCGGAGGCGGTGAAAAGCCCGGCGCCCAGAACGCCGACCACGCCTGCGGCCAGCACCGAAAGGCGATACGCGTTGCTCGTCATATGGTGCACTTTCCTCTCAAATGATCCCGGGGAACCGGCTTCTTGGTGCCGTGTGGTCCCGCTACCTGTTGCCCAAATGAGGCAACAGCATGACTTCGGAGCGCGTGTTACACTGCCAGCGGCGCCGAATCCAGCCCGGTTTCCGCGATTTCTTCCTGGTTTCTCCTCCCTGGACGATCCTCGATTGGCAATGAGTTGGCTGAACCCAATTTCCACCGGTGCGCGCCGATTCAATCGGCTGGCGAAATGCTCTAGGGTGCGTGCCGAATCACAAGCCGCCCGGCAAGGAGACGGTCATGGACCGCGTTCTCGTTCGGCTGATCGCCGCGACCTCGTTTCTGGCCCTCTCGCTGCTTCCGGCTTTGTCGGAACCGAAGCACGGCATCGCCATGCAGGGCGAGCCGGCGTTGCCCGCCGATTATTCACATTTCGACTACGTCAATCCCGATGCACCGAAGGGCGGCAGCGTCACCTACTGCGTCGTCGGCAGTTTCGACAATCTCAACCCCTTCATCCTGAAGAGTCTGCGCACCACTGCGCGCGGCATGATCGACACGGTCTACGGCAACCTCGTCTTCGAGCCGTTGATGCACCGCAATTACAACGAGCCGTTCAGCCTCTACGGCCTGCTCGCCGATAGCGCCGACATGGATCCCGAGCGCAAGAGCATCGAGTTCCATCTCAATCCCAAGGCCAAATGGTCGGACGGCCAGCCGGTGACGCCGGAGGATGTGCTGTTCACCTACGATGTCTTCACCGACAAGGGCCGCCCGCCGTTCAGCGATCGCATGAGCATGATCGCCAAGCTGGAGAAGACCGGCGACCACAGCGTGAAATTCACCTTCAACGACAAGGCCAATCGCGAATTCCCGCTGATCATCGCGCTGACGCCGATCATCCCCAAGCACGCCTTCGACAAGGACACCTTCGACAAGACCACGTTGAAGCCGCTGATCGGCAGCGGCCCCTACACCGTGGACAAGGTGCAGCCCGGGCAGCGCATCGTCTTCAAGCGCAATCCCAATTACTGGGGCAAGGATATCCCCTCGAAGCGCGGCTTCGACAATTTCGATCAGATCACCATCGAGTATTTCCTCAACGCCAACGCCAAGACGGAAGCGTTCAAGAAAGGCATCTGCGCCCTCGACGACGAGACCGATCCGGTCAAGCGCGACCGCGATGTCGACTTCCCGGCCTTCCGCAAGGGTGATGTGAAGCAGGAATATTTCGACACCGGCATTCCTCCCGTGGTGACGGGATTCCTGTTCAACACCAGGCTGCCTAAGTTTTCCAATCCGGTCGTGCGGCGGGCGCTCGGCATGCTCTACGACTTCGAGTGGGCGAACAAGAACCTGTTCGCCAGCAAGTTCAACCGCACCATGAGCTTCTGGCAGAACTCCGAGCTGTCCGCGCTCGGCCATCCGGCCGACGACCGCGAAAAGGCCCTGCTTGCCCCCTACCCCGGCCGCGTGCCGGCTGAGGTGATGGACGGCACCTGGCGGCCGCCGGTCACCGACGGCTCCGGCCAGGACCGCAAGGTGCTGCGAGCAGCCTTCGAGATGCTGAAAGGCGCCGGCTATCATGTAGAGGACGGCCGGATGCTCGATCCTGAAGGGAATCCCTTCGGCTTCGAAATCATGACGTCATCGCAGGACGAGGAGCGGCTTGCGGCTCTCTATCAGCGCACGCTGGAGAAGATCGGCATCGATGTCACCATCCGCAGCCTCGACGGCGACCAGATCCAGTCGCGCAAGCAGCGGTTCGACTTCGAGGTTCTGATCGGCACAAGCGGCTTCAACAATTCGCTGTCGCCCGGCAGCGAGCAGGTCGGGCGCTGGGGATCTGTCGCGGCCAGGCAGGAGGGCTCGTTCAACCTGGCGGGCGTTGCCGACCCCGCGGTCGACGCGGCGATCAACGCGATGTTGAATGCCCGCGCCAAGGAAGACTATGTCGCCGCGGTGCGCGTTCTCGATCGGCTGCTGATCTCCGGCAACTACATCGTGCCCATGCAATACAACACGCAGCAGTGGGTTGCTTACTGGAGCTACCTGGAACATCCGCAAAAGACCCCCATATTCGGCTATCAGCTGCCGGCATGGTGGCGAAAGCCCAACTGACGAAACCCCACCGGACACGGATCAAGCAAGGAGACGAGCATGAGCGCCGAGAACTCCATCACCGTCGATGTGGTGTCCGATGTGGTCTGCCCCTGGTGCTTCATCGGCCAGAAGCGGTTGGATACGGCGATCGCCGCTGCCGGCGATGTCAACGTGCATGTGCGCTGGCGGCCGTTTCAGCTCGATCCGACCATTCCGCAAGGCGGCATGGATCGCCGTGAATACATGCTGGGCAAATTCGGCAGCGAGGAGCGCATCCGCCAGATCCATGCGCGCATAGAACCGCTCGGCGAAGCGGAAGGCATCCATTTCGCCTTCGGCGCCATCAAGGTCGCGCCCAACACGTTGGACGCGCACCGCGTCATCCGCTGGGCGGGCGCCGCCGGCGAGGACGTGCAGAATCGTCTCGTGCGTCGCCTCTTCCAGCTGAATTTCGAGGAAGGCGCCAATCTTGGTGACCACGCCGTGCTGGCCGAGGCCGCCCGCGAGGCCGGCATGGACGCTTCGGTGGTCGAGACGCTGTTGCCGACCGACGCCGATGTCGACGCCGTGCGCAACGAGATCGCCACCGCCTCGCGCATGGGCATCACCGGCGTGCCCTGCTTCCTGCTCGAAGGCAAATATGCCGTGATGGGCGCGCAGGACGCCGACACGCTTGCCGACGCAATCCGCCAGGTCGCTCAGGCCAAGGCGCGCGGCGAGCTGGAAACGGCGGGCTGAGCATGTCTCCCGAAACTGGGACCCGGTTTCGGGACAAAGACATGCGTAAATCAAAAACCTAAAGCGCACGGAGCGAATCTGGAAGATCGCGACGCGCGCTTTAGAGCAATTCCAGGAAAAGTGTGAAACGGTTTTCCGTCCGGAATTGCGTCAAAACACTGTGTCTACTTTACCGTCACCTTCGCCTTGCTGACGAAGAAGCCGTGGCCGCTGCTGCTCGTGCAGGTCAATCCTTTCGTCGACGACAGGCAAGTGAATGACCCCTTGCTCCAGCTGTTGCCGTAGCCAAGCTTGGTCGCGTCGCCGCAGCAGCCCTGCTCGCCGGGGTTCTTGATCAGTGTCGCCTGTCCCTTCGGCCCCAGGATCACGGTCACATAGCTCGGCTCGACACGGGAACAGGAAAGCTCCGGTCCGCCGTCCTGCGGTTGGTAGGTGCTGGTGCCGCCCTTCGGCGTGTAGATGCAGCCGATATTGCCGGACGGCGTGTTGAATTCGACCTGGCCTTCGGCGCTCGCCGGGATCGTCTGATTGCCGGCATGTGCCTGCGGCAGCCAGGCGAAGGCCGCGAGCACCGCGGCTGAAAAGATCCGTGCAGACATCCTGACCCCCCTCGATGCGGACTGATCGCCCACGCAGATTCCATCCTGACGGATGAAATTGTCAAATGCCGTCGATCGCAGGCAAGCGCCCCAATGCCCTCGTGGAAGATGATTTTAAGCAAGCCGCAGGTGATCGACGGCGGCTCTTTTTCAGGTATTTCGGTCACCGACTCTCGTGAATCGGGCTGATTGCCGCTCCATTTTCTTCACAAAACCGTGTTTTGAGCTTCCCTTAGGGAAAGCTGATCCAGGGCGAAATTCATATCGCTAAGCAACTGGAATAAAACACGAATCTGTTTCCGATAGCTATTAGCCGGCAATGTACTTCTGTTGCCCTCATGCCACTACGGGTAACCCTGTTCACATTCGGGGGCAGAAAATTAATGGAAAATGATCAATTGGTGTTACCATGTGTAACAAAACAAGAAAGGTTTGGGCGGGATCGTGATTCGGGTCGGTAGACCGCGACGTACAGTACCGGAGCAAACATTCAGCGAGGCGGCAAAGCCCTCGCCCCTGACGCCGGTATCGTCGATGCGCACTTTCTGGGGGCTGATGCGAGCCTACTGGTTCTCCGACCGGTGGAAGGAAGCTTGGACCCTCACCCTCGTGATCGCGCTGCTAACAGCGCTCTCCAGCAAGGCCGGCGTGTGGTTTGCCATGGCGTTGGGCGAGCTCGGCAATTCGATCGCCTTCCTCCATGATGCCGCCAACACCCACCCGTTGCAGACAATTCTGACCAATGCCGGCATACTGGTGCTGCTGGTTGTGCTGAAAGATGCCGGTTTCACCGGCGTACGCAATCTCGTTTCAACGACCTTGCACCGTAAATGGCGAGGCTGGCTGAACAGCCAATTCAACCAAGCCCTGCTCGACGGCAATCACACGCATTTCCATGCCCAGCATGGTTCGGCGGCCGGCGGCATCGTCGCTCCTGATAACATCGACCAGCGCATCCAGGAATCGATCAAGGACATGACCGGCGGCGCAATCGGCCTCGCCATGGGCGTGCTGGGTGTCGCGACCTCGCTCTATTTCGTCGGCGAGAATCTCATCGGAGCCTCGGTGGAGGTCAAAGGGCTGGAGTTTCTCGGCAGCTACGGCACTGCGGTGCTGGCTTTCCTTGCCGTCGCCACATACGTGCCGCTGAACACCTGGATCGCGGTCAAGTTGGGGCGGCTGCTTGAGCGGCTCAACGTCCGCATGCAGCAGGCAGAGGGCAGCTACCGCAGCGAACTGACTACATTCCTGCGCCGCAGCTTCCACGTCGCCGCCTCGCATGGCGAAGGCGTGCAAAAGTCGATGCACGACAGGCTTTATGTCGATATCGACAAAACATGGGGTCGGCTCAATGTCGTCAACACCAGCTACACCTCGTTCGAGCTGATCTACAATTTCATCGGCGCTCGTATTGTTGCCTACGGACCGGGTCTCGTATCGTTCATCCATAACCGCCTGGACTACAAAGGCTACATCACCGGCTCCGAAATGGTCGCGCAGCTGATCAGCCAGTGCTCATGGTTCATCCACGTGATGCCGGCGATCGCCACGCTTCGGGCCAACAGCCAGCGCGTGACCGAACTCGCCAACGCCATCGAGAACGTCCAGCAGCCGCAGGAGTTCTATCGCCAAACCGGCCGCTCCGACTTCGCCTATGGCAGCCAAAACCCTGTCTTCGGCCTCACCATCCAGAAGCTCGAGCTGGCGCATCAGGGCGAAGACGCAACGCCCTTCCTCAGCGCCGCCAACCTGCGCTTCCGTCGCGGCGAATGGACATTCCTCAAAGGCGAGTCCGGTTGCGGCAAGACCTCGCTTATCAAGGCGATCAATGGCCTGTGGCCCTATGGCCGCGGCACCATCGTGTTCCCGGAAGGGGTGACGAGCTTCTACGCCGCCCAGGAGGTCAAGCTGCAGCAGGTCTCGCTGAAGCAGCTCGTCTGCCTGCCGGGCTCGGAAAACGATCACAGCGACATGCAGGTGGCGGCGGCGCTGCACAAGGCGGGCCTCGGCGAATTCATCGGCCACCTGACCGATGAGAGCCGCGAGGGCAAGATCTGGGATCAGGTCCTGTCCGGCGGCCAGAAGCAGAAGCTGGTGGTCGCCCGCATCATCCTGCAGCAGCCTGGGCTGCTGTTCCTCGACGAAGCGACAGGCGCGCTCGACCCCGAAGGCAAGATCGCCTTCCACGAGGCGATCAAGGCCAATTGCCCCGATGTCACGGTCATCAGCGTGATGCACGAAGCCGTGCCGCCGCGGTCGCTCTCCGGTGAGGAATTCTACCACAGTGTCGTCGCGATCACCGACGGCGTCGCGACCAAGAAGCCGCTGGTCCCCACACTGCCACGCGAGCTCACCACCATCCTCGCCCAGCCGCCGCGGCCGACCGAGGACAAATGGCTGCGCTTCCGCCGGCTGAAGCAGAAATAGCAGTCATACCAAGCCTTTGACCGGCCGCCGCGGTGTGGCGACGGTTGCTGTCGATCACAGTCTCGCGATCCGGCGTCCCTTCATCCATTTTTCGCGCTCTCCGCGATTGACTCGGCAACATGCGCTCCTATGTTGCGCCCGCTCGCAGATTTCAAAACGCGAACCCCGCGAGCAGAAAGGTCAACCCGCCATGCCTGGCGACAGTCACAGTCGAACGCAACCGCCGTCCGCCTTGACGTGACCTGACGGCTCGCGTCCTGCCGGACGGCAAGGAGTGAGCCATGAACGAATTCGCACCCGTATTGGACGACGAAGCCGTCGCCGTCGCCCGTGTTCTTGCCAACGATCACGTCGCCGACGTCGTCGAAGCCCTCAACCACGAACCTCGCGAGACGGCGATCGAGCTGCTCTGCGCGGTGCCGTTCGAGCGGCTGGTCGAGATCTTCGACCAGCCGGAGCTCGAAAGCGCCCCGGAGCTCGCCGAAGCCCTGCCGCGCGCCAAGGCGGGCAGGCTGCTCACCGCCATGTCGGTCGACCGCGCGGCCGACATCCTGCGCGAGCTGGATGAGCCTGCGCGCTCGGAACTGCTTGGCGCGCTTGCTCCGCCGCTGCGCGCCACATTGCTTTCCATTCTCGGCTATCCCGAAGAGAGCGCCGCCTCGATCATGACGACGGAGTTCGTCAGCGTGCCTTCGGACTGGACCATCGGCCGCACGCTCGACTACATCCGCAAAGTCGAGCGCACCCGCGAGACCGTCTATGCGATCTACATCACCGACCCGCAGACGCAGCTCCTGCTGCGGGCGACGGGCTTGCGCAGGCTGATCACCGGCGAGCCGGAGGATTCGATACTGTCGGTGGCGCCGGATCGCATGCCGGTGACGGTCACGCCGCTGACCGATCGCGAAACGTTGGCGCAGACGATCTCCAAATATGACCTGCTCGCCGTGCCGGTTGTGGATCACGGCAAGATCCTCGGCATCGTCACCATCGACGACATCATCGACACCATGGTCGAGGAAACGACCGAGGACGTGCATCGTTTCGGCGGCATGGAGGCGCTGGACGAGCCCTATATGAAGATGGGCTTCCTTGCCATGATCCAGAAGCGCGCCGGCTGGCTCTGCGCGTTGTTCCTCAGCGAAATGCTGACGGCGAACGCCATGCAAAGCTATGAAGGCGAGCTGGAGAAGGCGATCGTGCTCACCCTCTTCATCCCGCTGATCATGAGCTCGGGCGGCAATTCCGGCTCACAAGCGACCTCGCTGGTCATCCGCGCGCTGGCGCTGCGCGAGATCGGCCTTGGCGACTGGTGGCGTGTCGCCTTGCGCGAGTTGCCGACAGGTTTGGTGCTCGGCTCGATCCTCGGCATGGTCGGCATCTGCCGCATTGCGCTCTGGCAGTATTTCGGCTTCTACGACTATGGCCCGCACTGGATACTGATCGCGGCAACGGTAGGTTCGGCGCTGGTCGGCATCGTCACCTTCGGCTCGCTGTCGGGCTCGATGCTGCCGTTCGCGCTGAAGCGCATCGGCTTCGATCCGGCCAGCGCCTCGGCGCCGTTCGTCGCCACGCTCGTCGACGTCACCGGGCTGGTCATCTACTTCTCGGTGGCGCTGGTGATCCTGCGCGGCACCTTGCTTTAAAACCCTGTCCTCACCGTCGCCGGCCTTGCCGGCGGCGACCTCCACCTGATTCAGAAACCGTAGATCGCGTCGCGCACCGCATCCGGGTAAGCCTCTGCGCCGGCGGCAGGCATGGTTCGCTCCGGCAGTTCAGACGCGCTCGCCGTTCTTCACGCGGTAGGTCGGCTTGTACATGGTGACCAGTTCCTCCGCCGCGGTTGGATGGACGGCCATGGTACGATCGAAATCGTCCTTGGTCAGCCCCGCCTTCAGCGGAATGCCGAGAAGCTGCGCCATCTCGCCGGCATCAGGCCCCAGAATATGGGCACCGAGCACCTTCCGCGAGGCGCCGTTGACCACCAGCTTCATCAGCATCTTCTCGTCGCGGCCGGACAGCGTGTGCCGCATCGGACGGAAGGAAGCACGATAGACCTCGATATCCGGGAAGCGCTTGACCGCCTCATCCTCAGACAGGCCGACCGTACCGATCTCCGGCTGCGAGAACACGGCCGTCGCGATGGTGTCGTGGTCGGGCGCCGTCGGGTTGCCCTTGAAGGCGGTCTCGATGAAACACATCGCTTCGTAAATCGCCACCGGCGTCAGTTGCACGCGGTGGGTGACGTCGCCGATCGCCCATATGTTGTCGATATTGGTGCGGGAATATTGGTCGACGACGATCGCGCCGGTCTTGCCGAGTTCGACGCCGACGCCTTCGAGCCCCATGTTCTCAGTATTCGGGATGCGGCCGATGGCCAGCATGACCTGGTCGACCGTCAGCGTCTGGCCGCCGGACAGCAGCACGTCCAGCCTGCCGTCCGGGTTCTTGCGCACCCATTCGGAAACCGCGTGGCAGAGGATCCTGATCCCCTTCTTCTCCATGGTCTCGTGCAGCGAGCGGCGAAGGTCCGTGTCGAAGCGCGAAAGAATTTCCTGGCCGCGATAGACCAGCGTGGTCTCCACGCCTAAACCATGGAAAATATTGGCGAATTCGACGGCGATATAGCCGCCGCCCTCGATCATGATCGCCTTCGGCAGTTGCTTGAGATCGAAAGCCTCGTTGGAGAAGATGCAATATTCGTGGCCGGAAAGCGCGGGATGCGGGGCCGGCCTGCCGCCCGTGGCGATCAGGATCTGGTCGGCGGTGACGGTGCGGTCCTCGGCGGTCAGATAGACGGCATGACGGTCCACGAGCACCGCGCGCGAATGGAAAGTCTCGCCGCCCGCGCCCTCCACATTCCTCTTGTAGATCGCCTCCAGTCTGGCGATCTCCTTGTCCTTGTTGGCAACCAGTGTCGACCAGTCGAAGCTTGCCTCCGGCACCGTCCAGCCATAGCCGGCCGCATCAGTGAAATGCTCGGGGAACTGCGAGGCATAAACATAGAGCTTCTTCGGCACGCAGCCGCGGATGACGCAGGTGCCGCCATAGCGATATTCCTCGGCGATGGCGACGCGCTTGCCGAGCGAGGCAGCAACGCGAGCCGCCCTCACCCCGCCGGAGCCGCCGCCGATGACGAAGAGATCATAGTCGTAACCGGCCATCGGATGGGCTCCTGCGAAGTGAAAGGTCGCGTCAGAGGTAGGCTGCCGGCAGGCAAAAGAAAAGCCCGGGAAACCCGAGCTCTTCTGGTCCAGTCGACAGTGAGCCGCCTGAAGCAATCAGTTCTGCGAATCGTCAGCCGGAGCCGAGTTGTCGGCAGGTGCCTGGTTGTCGGCCGGAGCGGCGCCGTCGGCGGGAGCGGTCGCATCCTGCGCAGGCTTGGCCGGCGCCGCGGCCTTGGCGGCGGCGGCGAGTGTCTCGCCGACCTGCTGTGCGAGATCGCGGGCGACACCGTTCTGCCAGATGTCGGCCGCCTTCACGAGGTCGCGCGTGACCGCCGGGCCGCTGTCGAGCAGCTTCTTGCCGGCATCGGAGCTGTAGAAGGTGGCGATATCGTTGAGGTCCTTTTCAGAGAACACCTTGGCGTAGGCGAGCGCCGCCTCCTTCTCGAGGTCGGCGCGCCGCGAAGCGAGGCCGATCGCCTTCTCGGTAACGGTCTTGCCGATCAGCTCCTGCATGTCGGGGTTTTTCTGGATCAGCTGGTTCTCGAGCGCGGCCGCCGCCTGCGGCAGTATGTTGTCGAACGGGTCCGTGGCGTGAATAGCCGCAACGGCGGCCTTCGCGGCCTTGAGATGCGATTCGCTGATATCCTGAGAAAACGCCGGCGAGGACAGCGCAAGGACGGCTGAGGCCGCCAGAAGCGTCGAAAGGCGGCGAACCCGTTTATGCAACATCATGGTCGATAGAACTCCCTGGTTTTCGGGCGGCATGGACGGTTTGGATGCCGTCGCCGCCGGCGATGATGGCCGCTGACGCCAGCCCGATGAATAGACCGTGCTCGACAACGCCTGGAATGGCGAAGAGAGCATTCGAAAGCGCTCTTGTATCCGGAATGCGGCCAAAAGATGCATCGAGGATAAAGTGGCCGCCGTCTGTAACAAAAGGCTGGCTTCCCGTCATCCTCAATGTCACCGGGCCGGCAAGGCCGAGGCGTACCGCCGCCGCGCCGACCGCGATCTCGGTGGCGCGCAGGCCGAACTTGTTGACTTCGATCGGCAGCGGGAAACGGCCGAGGGTCTCGACCATCTTGGACTGGTCGGCAATCACGATCATGCGCCGGGACGCCGCCGCGACGATCTTTTCGCGCAGGAGCGCCCCGCCGCCGCCCTTGATCAACGTCAGCGCCGGGTCGATCTCGTCGGCGCCGTCGATGGTGAGGTCGAGCTCGGGCGTTTCCTCCAGCGTCGACAGCGGCACGCCAAGCTCGCGGCACAGTGCCGCGGTGCGCTCGGATGTAGGCACGCCGATGACGGCAAGCCCGGTCGCGACCTTCTCGGCCAGCAGCCGGACGAACTCGTCGGCGGTCGTGCCGGTGCCGATGCCGAGCCGCATGCCGCTGCTGACATGGGCAAGGGCCGCGCGCGCGGCCTCGACCTTCAACTGCCTTGCGTCCATGCCGCTCTCTTGCCCCGATTTCGCTGGTTTCGCGCGCCTCCTAGCATTTTTGCCTGTCCCGTCAAAGGCTCTGCCTGTGGACCGATAGAGGCTGCTTGCTTGACCACCGCGCAGCCTGTATCGGCTGCGGCACCTCAATCGCCGCAGGACTGGCCATGACTCGACCGATCATCGTGTTCGACCTCGACGGGACGCTCATCGACACCGCGCCGGACCTGCTCGACAGCCTCAACCACAGCCTGGCGGCAAGCGAGCTTGCCGCGGTCGACGAGGCCGGCTTCAGGCGCTTCGTCGGCCATGGCGGCCGCGTCATGATCGAACGCGCGCATGCGGCGCAGAACAAAGCGCTGATGGCGGAAGAGCACGACCGGCTGCTGAAAGTCTTCCTCGACCATTACACGATCAACATTCCAGGCAAGTCGTGTCCCTACCCCGGTGTCATCGCGGCGCTCGACCGCTTGCAGGCCGCAGGCTGCCTGATGGCGGTCTGCACCAACAAATTCGAAGCGAATTCGGTGGCGCTGATCGGCGCGCTCGGCATGGAAAAGTACTTCGCCGCGATCTGCGGCCAGGACACGTTCGCCTTCCGCAAGCCCGACCCGCGCCACCTGACCGAGACGATCAAGCTCGCCGGCGGCGATCCGCACAGCGCCCTGATGGTCGGCGATTCGCAGACCGACATCGACACCGCCAAGGCGGCCGGCATTCCGGTGGTGGCGGTCGATTTCGGCTACACGGACCGCCACGTGCGAGAGTTCGAGCCGACGCTGGTGATCTCGCATTTCGACACGCTGACGCCGGAACTGGCCGAACGGCTGATTGCCGCCGCGCGCTGAGTCTGCTTTTCCGACCTACCGAGGCCCGGCAAATCGATCATGGCAGATCGTCGGCACATTGCCTTGACTTCGCGCACCCGCCTCCCTTATATCGCGGCTCGCTTCGGCCTTCGGGCAACGAGCGGGCGATTAGCTCAGCGGGAGAGCACACCCTTCACACGGGTGGGGTCGCAGGTTCAATCCCTGCATCGCCCACCATCTTTTCAAACACTTAGCCATACCGAAAATCCCCGCGTACCAAAACCGTACAGCAAAGCCTTACTTCGGCCGAGACTGATAGACTTGATTGCGCCGATCGGGACCTGAAGCCACGGACGTCAGCCCCGGAAGTCGCGGGCAGATGCGGTCGGCCGAAACCGCCGATTTCGACCAGGCGCGCGACGGCTGCAAGAAGGCCGAAGCCGAATCGAATGGCGCCTTGGAATGCATGTATATCGGCCCCGGCGAGCATGGCGGCGGCGACGAGCAGGTGCAGATCGTGCAGGATCTCGTGGCCAAGAAGGTGGACGGCATCGCCGTGTCGCCATCGAACGCCGCGGCGATGGCGGTTGCGCTGCAGGCCGCCAAGGAAGCCGGCATCCCGGTCCTCACCTGGGACTCCGACCTGCTGCCCGAGAACAAGGATCTCCGCGTCGCCTATATCGGCACCCACAATTATGAGATCGGCGTGAACCTTGCCAAGCTTGCCATGCAGGTCAAGCCTAAAGGCGGCACGATCTGCATCCAGTCGGGCGGCGCGGCGGCGGCCAACCACAATGAACGCATGCAGGGCATTCGCGATACGCTTTCGGGCACCAAATCGACGGCCTCGCCCGGGGACCGGCTGACGGGCCAGAACGGCTGGACCGAAATCGAAGGCTGTCCGCTCTACACCAACGATGATTTCCCGCTTTCGGTGCAGCAGTTTGAGGACATCATGGCGAAAAATCCGAACCTTGATGCATTCATCCCAACTGGTGGCTTCCCGCAGTTCATTCCTGATGCCAACCGCGCCGCGGTCGCACCGTACAAAGACAAGATCGCCTCGAAAGCGCTGGCCCTTGTCGTCGCCGACACGCTTCCCGTGCAGATCGACCAGATGAAGGAAGGCCTCTCGCTTGGCCAAGTCGGCCAAAGGCCGTTCGAAATGGGCTACAAGACGATGATGGCATTGAAGGACATGAAGGACGGCAAGGCGCCGCCGGCTGACCCGACCTACACAGGCCTCGACGTCTGCACTCCGCAGACGGCCGACACCTGCGTCGCCAAATAGTGCTTTAGGGCGGGAGAAAAGTCCCTCCCTTTCATTGGAGCGAGATGCGGTTAGATTGAAGCATTCTCATCTCATCTCGCTCCGGGGATTTCAATGTCGGAAATGTTCTCGCTCGAAGGCCGGGTCGCGTTGGTGACAGGTGCTTCGCGTGGCCTCGGCTTCGCGATGGCAAAGGCGCTTGCGGAAAACGGCGCAACAGTGATCGTCAATGCCCGCGACATGGACACCCTCTCCGTGGCGGCGCAAAAGATCGGGGCAGAGGCCCTGCCGTTCGATGTTGCCGACGCGGCGATCTCAAGGGCGGCGCTTGAGGGAATCGTCGAACGCCACGGCCGCCTCGATATCCTGGTCAACAACGCCGGTATCCAGCATCGCAGCCCGTTGATCGAATGGGAGGACGAGGACTTCGACCGCGTGATTGCAGTCAATCTTTCGGCCTGCTTCCGCATGATGCGCGAGGCGGTGCGCCTGATGCTGCCGAACAAATTTGGGCGCATCATAAACACTGGATCGGTTGCAGCGATCCTTGGCCGACCCACAATTCACGCCTATGTGGCGGCAAAGGCGGGGCTGCATGGACTGACACGCTCGACCGCCGCCGAGATGGGCCGTCACGGCATCACCATCAATGCGATTGCCCCCGGCTATTTCGCCACCGAGCTCAATACCGCACTTATCAACGACGAGGCCTTCACCAAATGGGTCGAGGCGCGAACTCCTGCTGGCCGCTGGGCCCAACCTGAGGAAGTCAGCGGAGCCGTGGTGTTTCTCGCGTCCGACGCTGCCGCCTACGTCAACGGACATGTTTTGGCGGTCGACGGGGGGCTATCGGTCTCCCTCTGACCTGCGAACTGGCTTCAACAGTATGGCAGCCAGACAACAAACGGTTGGCGGCGCCCGACGCTGCTCAGATCAACCCTCTGCGCACAGTCAAATGCGTCACCGCCGTCACCAGGATGGCGCCGGTCATGAAATAGAGCGTGGCCACCATGTTGCCGTGATGGAAGTAAATCCCTGCGAGAAGCAAGGCCATGGCCACCGCAAGAAAAGCAATGATGCGCGAGAAGTTGTCGGGCATGGAGCGACGAACCTATGCAGATAGGATGGATGGCCGCCCTCAATCAGCCGTGCGCTCAATAGTGCGGTTTTCGATTTTTCGCAATCGGCATGATGCGGGAAACTGACAGAACCCGCGCCTGGAGCGTGCCGCCGCCGACGCTCCCTAGACGAAATCGACTTCGACCCAGAGCCCGCCGGGGCCCCGAGCAGGGTCGCGCGGCGCGCTGCGCACCGCCAGGATCGAGCCTGAGGGCGAAGCAAAACCCGGTTTTCCATTTGCACCGGCCAGCCAGGCATCGTCGGCACGGATGACGCGGCCCTTGGTCTTGGCTTCGAGCGCGGTCAGGATCGGGTCATAAGGCATCTCGCCCCAATGCACCTTCACCGCATCCAGCTTGTTGGTGGGAATGAAGGCCGAAAGGTCCTGGCTTGTCATCAAATCGAGGCCCTGTTTCTGCGGCGTGGCGTTCTGGCTGCCGTGATGAGCGACCTTGAGATAGACGGTACGAGCGAGCAGATCGGCCGTAGTGACGGTCGCCTGCCCCACCGGCCATTTCAGGTCCTTCCAGCTCAGCCAGTTGCCGATCTGGGCGTCGCCCGGAAACAGGAACACCCGGCCGCTGTCGACGAATTCGAAGGCCAGCACCAGGCTGGTGTTGTTGACGCCGCGGTCGAGCTGCAAGGCGAGGTCGGCGGCGATCGCCATCCAGTCTGCGTCGATGCGGCGCCACGACTGGTCACGATCCTCCATGGGAGCCGCGCTAGAGACCGGCCCGGAATAGTGCTTGCGGGTAAAGGCGCCGATATCGACGGCCGGATCGCTGCCCTTCTCGCCGTTCAGCGCCGCCGAGAGCGGCGTGCCGATATTGCGTTCGAAGGGACTGAGCTCGTCGATATAAGTCGGATCGTCGGCCTGGTTCATCCTGAGCCCGGATGAAAGCGCCCGCGCGAACGGCCCGCCGCTGGCGAGCGGGAACATCTCGCTCGCCTTTTCCTCCAGCCGGAGCGCCGCCTTGTCGCGCGGCGGCCCGAGCACGTAAATCCGAAGATTGGGAAGTTCCACGATCGATTGCGGCGCCCCGCCGGGCTCGAAATAGGTGGGCGATGGTTTTGCCGACAACTTTGCCGCGGCATCGCGCGCGGAGCGCACCCGCTCGCCGGCGGCGCCGAACTGAAAGCCGAGCACAGCCTGCAGCCCATCGCGCACCCGCTCCATGTAGGGGTTGAGCCCCTGCATGCCGTCGAGCTTCTGGCTTGCCCCCTGCAACGCAGCCAGCGCCTGGCCCTTGAACTTGTCAAGTTCCATGGCATCCGGATCGGCCGGGTTTTCGCTCCACGCCATCCACACGTCGCCGACGGAAAAATCCTTGAACAGATCCTTTGCGGTCAGGAAACCCGAAACATGGTCCCAATGCTCGTGGGTGATGACGAGCACGTCGAGCTTGCCGCCCGTCTCCTTCTTGAGGTCGGCGACGATGTCGGCGACCAGCGCCGGGCCGCCCGTGATCGAGACGTGAATGCCGCAGTCGATCAGCATCCGGAACGGCGAGCCGTCGGGCCTGATGAAGGTGAGCAGATGGCAGTCGCCGATGCCTTGGCAATAGTGCCGGACGGTGACAGAAGGCGTGCGTGCCGTGGAGGCCGCGGCCCCTCGACGCCGCCTTGTTGCCGCTGGCTTCCTAGACATGGTCGTCGTCTCCGTCGCTGGCGTGCAGCATGGCGAAGGGCTCGGAAACCTCGCCGCCAAAATAGAGCGCCCGGAGCGGTGACAGATAGTTTGCGCTCACCGTCTGAGCCTGGCGCTTCTGCCGGTCCGCGCTGCCGGTGTTCTTGATGATCGCGTACCGCATTTCCTCAAAACCTTCGCGCGGGTCGATGATGATGGTGGCGCCGCCGCGGAACCAGAAGAAGCCGTCACCCTTGTTGACGCCTTGCGGGGCCGGCGAGCCGTCGAAGGTGATGGGTATCCGCTGCTGGATGACCGCGACCACTTCGACGCGGAACGAGCCGTCCGGCTCGACGCGCCGGGTGGGACGAACGCTGTAGATGTCGAAGGTCGTCTCGCCCTTCTTCGGCGGGTGCATGACCGTGCCGTCCTCATTATAGCGCGGCAGGTCGGGCAGCAGGCCGAACTGCTTGTAGAGGTCGGGATCGGAAGCGAAGGCCTTGTGCATCGCCTTCCACAGCGCGTAGCGATTCCTGTCGTTGAGGGCGAAGATCTCGGAGCGTTTCAGCTTCTGGTTCCAGCCGAGGTCGACCTTGGCGAGCAAGCCCTTCAGCCAGGGAGGCGAAGGATCTTCCGGCGCGCTCCAGGCTAACGTCTCTTCCGAAATGGTGCGCACGTCGCGCGGCAGAAGCTTCCACTTGCGGAAGGATTCCAGGAACGCCAGCCTATAGTGCAGCGGATCGTCCGGGTAGGCATCGCGGTCGGCGGTGATCAGCGCCCGCAGGTATTCGCCGAAGGTGATGTCGACGGCGGGGCAATAGTCGAGCGCGCGGATGCACATGGTCAGCATCTGCCTGGCGGTCTTGGCGACCTCATCGGTGAGGCGCTCGACCAGGTTTGGATGCAAGGTGCCCGCCGGCAGGATACCGGTGCCGCCGGTGGCAAGCTGGATCAGATCGTCTGTGCGGCGGTCGGCGATGGCGATGAACGCCTGGTAGACGGCGAAGACGAGGATGGAGCCACGATCGTGCGCCTCGAACGTCTTGTCGTAGTCGAGGTCGGCCATGCCGGCGCCGCCATATTCGCGCAATGGCCCTGCCCTGCCGCTGCCCTCTCCGAACTGCTTGGCGATGCCGGAGAGCAGCGATGCCGCCGACACATCGCCCCTCGCGTTGCCGATCTCGAAATTCACCAGCTCCTTCAGGGTAAAATGCTGGAACAGCGCGACGATGTCGGCAAAGGCCTCATGGAAGGCCGGAACGTCCGGGTTGGATGCCTCCTGGAAGCGGCGATGCAGCCCGTCGAGCAGCGCATGCGACATCTCGTGCGCGATGATATCGCTGGACAGGCAGGAAAACACCGTCGTCCCGGGCGTGGTGACGTCGCCCTCATTGCTGGTTGCCGGGAAATAGCCGAACAGCAGCGCCTTCTTTTCCGGGCTGTAGTAAGCGTTCTCGGCGCGAAGCGCATGCGGATAGATGCGCAGGCGCGGCACATAATGCGCCTTCACCGTCATGTCGCCACTGCGGCCGGGGCTTTGCGAATAATGCGGCGCCCATAGCGCCCGCCGCCCGAGCGCGCGCTCGAAATGGCCGATCGTGGTCATGGCAACCGCATAGACCATCTGCTGGTGAAACTTCGGATTGCCCTCCGAAGGCGGCAGGCCGTCTAGCGCCAGAAGCACCTTGTCGTTGAGGTCGACCGGGTCGTAGACACGGTCGGAGGCCGGATCGACATCGACCACTTCGAGATATTCACCGATAGGGCCGGGCTGCAGCGGCTTGTCGGCCGATGGTTCGTCGTCCCAGGGAACCGAAAGCGTCGCCTGGTAGACCGACACCGAGTCCAGCCGCTTGGCGACCGACGGGTCGAGCGCATAGATGCGCAGGCGTCGCTGCGGCGGCGGCAGCGGCCGCGGCTTGCGCTTGATCGGCGCCGGACTTGCGGCGGGAGCGGCGACCGGCACCGGCTTGGCGCGGGCCCTGCCCAGCAACCCTTCGAGAAAGGCCTTGAGCGGTTTCGACGGATTGCCTTCGTCGAGAGCGGCTTCGAGATAGCGGTTGCGTGCCGCGGCCGAAATGGCGGCCGGGTCGCCGTCCGGATCGGCGATTGCCTGGTCGACGGCGGCCGTGCTTTGCGCCATCTGCATCAGTTCCAGCCCCAGCATCCTCTGCCGTTGCAACGCAGCGGGCGACTGGACTGCAAGCGAATTGCCGCCGGTCAAGAAATCGAGCCAGCTCCACGTATAGGTCGCCGGCGGCAGTTTCTGCAGCAGGTTCTCCGCCGGCGGCGCGATCGCCAGCGCGTCGAAGGCGCGCACCACCCCCTGCCCGATCTTCTCCAGCGTCTCGGAGGCGTTCATCTTCGGCGTCGATTTCTGCGCCGCCTTGAACAGCGCGAGGCGCACGGCCTCGATGCGCATCCAGGGCCGCGAATAATTCTTCACGACGTCCCAGTGCTCGGCCAGCCAAAGCGCCGCCGCGGCGGCGACCTGGGGCGTCGCCGCCGAGGTGCCATTGCCGTCCATGTCGACGACCTTGGCGCAGTTGATCTCCGCCCAAGGCACGTTCGGCGTGTAGGCGCCAAGCGCCGTCTTCATCTTCGAGGCCGGCCCGTAATTGCCCTGCATGGTGCCAAGGTCGAGGCCGGCATAGGCGCGGCCGTCGCCCATCACCCCACATGCGGCCAGCACACGGTTGTAGCGGGCTGGATAGACGATGCTGCGCGGCGTGATGGTAAAATTGTTGCCGGCCGCGGTGACCATCACCAGGCCGTCGTCGTAAGCGAGGTTGACCGCGTCGACGAGAGCCTGCGAGGCGAGGCCGCCCATACTCATCGACAATACCTGGGCGCCTTGCTGGCGCGCATAGTCGAGGCCTTGCACCATCGTGCCCGTCGTCAGCCGCACCACCCAGTCGGCGATGCGGACCGGCAGGATCTTGGTCTGCGGGGCGCCGCCGACGAAATCGGTGAAGCCCGGCCAATGCGGCGACGTGCCGTCGAGCTTGTTGCCGGCAAGCAGGCTGAGCGTGCCGGTGCCATGGCCGCGATTGCTGGCGAGCGTGCCGGCAGGCGCATGATCGGTCGCGTTGTTCGGCCCGGTGCCGTCATCGACGAAATTGCGCTGCTTGGCCGCGAGAAGCCCGGTCGGCAAGGTGCGGTGACCAGGATCGAAACCGGTATCGAGATGGGCGATGGTAATGTTGGCCTGCTTGGCGCCAACCTTGTTGCGAGCAGCCGCGAACTGGCTGAAGGTGGGGCCAGCGTTCCACGCAACCACGCCCGGCACCGTCGCCTGCCTGCCGCTCGGGTTCTGGTCATCGAACACGCAGACCGGGCTGGCGCTCATCGCCATGCCGCGGTCGCCGCCGCTGTTCTTGTAGTCCCATTGCTGAACCATGTCGGGTTCGATCGCCAGGACATCGCCACCGGCCGCTAAATCCCCGCCGCGGGCGACGAGTTCATGGGCATCGTCCCAGGGATTGTCCGAGACCCCGGCCTTGGGAGAAAGCCGCAGCCACGTCGCGCCGCGGTCCGCCGCCGTCCCGAAGTCGGCGCGGGCAGCACCGAGCGGCACCGTCAGGATCGGTTCGGCGTCGGTTCCTCCGATACCGAGCGAGCGCTTCCGGGCCGCGAACCCGGCGCCGTCACCCCGAACCTTGATAAGGAGTCTCCTCGCCATGGCGTGCCCCTCCTCGGAAGTGGAAACCATGGCGTGGACTGTCAATCCCAGTCAAGCCAAGTCCCAACCCATGCTTCGATCGATCTGTTTGCCAACTAGGAAACCGGGCCGATTGTATTTCCGCGCCAATATGCTTGGCGACTGAAACATACATTCGGCAAATGACAATCGCGCCGGTCGACAAGCGCTTCTGTGATCGCCTTCACATACGCCGGGCGGGCTTCGCGCGCAGATATCGCACCGGGTGGCACTGGCTTCTGCTTCAAATGCACTGGCTCGAATGGCTTCCGGGCCTGAAAGTGGGTCGGTCCTCGGCAGGGAATTTCGATCACCTAGCCATTTTCAGATTTGCTGTTCGCGCGCGTCGGTCACCTCCCGCCACGCGCGCGGACGGCGTTTCGCAGATCGGTTCGCGTCCGCCAGCGCGCTCCGATTCCCGTTGCAAGGGAAAGTTGCCGGCTAAATTCTATGCCGGCAGCGCACGTCTGGCGCTCGATCTCCAAAGGCCGTCGTGTGTTGCCGTAATCGCCACGAAAGGAGACCAGGCCTTGATCGAGCATGCACTTGTCATACAATTTCCGCTCAACGAGAGGCGGAACCGCATCATGTCCACAGCCGGCGCAGACGACAGGAGCACCCTGCCGCGTCTGGCGCGGATCGATCCGCGTCAGTTCGATCTGCTTTTCGGCGGCTGCAAGATCGAACGTTATTCCGCCGGTCAGCACCTGTTCGTCCAGGAGGACGCGTCCGACCGCATCTACGGCGTGATGAGCGGGACGGTCGAAATTTCGCTCTATTCGCCGGGCGGACAGAAGCTGGTGGCCAATATCGAGCTGTCGCGCAGCCTCGTCGGCGAGATCGGCGCCCTGGACGGACGCCCGCGCACGGCAACCGCCATCTGCCTCACCCCATGCGAGCTGGTATCGCTTAACCGGACGCAACTCTTTGATCGTATTGAAAAAAATCCACCGCTGGCGCGCGCCATGATCGAACTCCTGTGCACGCGGCTGCGCTGGGTCAGCGGCGAACTCGGCGACCAGGCCTTCTTCGGCATCGAGGCCCGGCTGGCGAAGCGGCTGGTGTTCCTCAGCGGCGTTATGGCCGATCCCGCCGGCTGGGTTCCGATCTCGCAATCGGAACTCGGCGAGTTCCTCGGCGCGACGCGCGAATCCGTCAACAAGACGCTCAACGACTGGCGCAACCGGCACATGATCGCCATCAAGCGTGGCGGACTGCGCATCACCAATGCTGCCGCGCTGAACCAGATCGCCGATTCGCAGGACGGCGACTGAACGATACAGACCCGAATCAGAGCCGCGAAATCAGGTAGCGCAGCGCGGACCGGCTCGGCATGAAGAAGTAGCCGCCGCCCTTCGTGGTGACGAATTGCGGCATGTCGCTGAGCATCGTGACCTTTTCCCAGGACGGGATGCTGAAACGGCCACGATTGCCCCCTTGCGTGCCGATCATCGGGTCCTTCTCGGCGACCAATCCCTGGAACGAGGTAGACGATACCCAGGTCTGCTGGATGAATTCGTACTGGCGCTCAATATCGGCGTTGAGGCACATGAAGAGCAGCCCCTTCTCGACCTTGCCGCCCCTCTTCTTTTTCTCATAGGTGCGACCTACGCGTAGGATACGGTGGCGCTTGCCGATCTGGATCTGCGTCTCGCGGTCCTCTCCCAGCGAATCGCGCGGGTTGGAACGGCGTATGTGGGCACCCAGAGGACAGTGATGCCCCTGCGGATCCTCGGCGCCGAGGGCGAACTCGTTGTCCACCGCGCGGCCCGGGCGCTCAGGGTTGCGCACCAGCGAGCTGCCGTTCTGCCAGCGGCCGAGCAGCTTGGCGGCGACCCAGTCTTGCGTGGCGGACGCGTTTCCGGTCTCGCGGGCCAGGCGTGCAGCCGCCTCCCGGCAATAGTCGTGAAAGTTGTCGACGTGCTGCTCGAATTGTCGCAAGACCAGGAACGAGCCGTTGCGGCCGAAGTCGCGCGGGGGCGGGGGCAGACCTGGGATCTGACGGCTGCGGCGGACCTGTGACAGGATGCCGGTCCGATCCTGCGAAGCAGAGACGGAGGGCGAGGACGGATAAAAACCATGCTCGTCGCGGTAGCCGAACAGGAACTCGCCGGGCGCGACAAGATGCATAGGCGCCGCACCTTTGTTGGCGCGCGACGTACCCCGCACGATCGGCTGCGAGATGCCGTCGGCAAAGCCGAAATGCTCATAGGCGCGCTCGCGTTGCGGCTTGCCGCCATGTTTTGTGGTGTCGCCCTGCTTTGCGGCGCGTGAAAGTTCAGCGCCGTCTGCATCCGGCCTGCGCTTTACGGCGAGCGGCAGTTCCGCGGCGATCTTCATCCCTGCGCCGATCGTTTCCCGCGTGACGGCGGCAACGTCGGCCTGCAGTCTCTCGGGCGTTTCGGCGTAGCAGACTATGACCGCGTCAATCGGCTTGTCGAGCGAACCCCATTCCCATTTGTCAGGTGCATCGCGACCGGTGTCGTCGAGAATGCGGCTGCGTTCCGGATTGCCCATGCCGTGCCGGAAGGCGACCGGGAAGGTGTCCAGCGGGTCGTCATCGACGCCGCCCTGCAGGCCCAGTCGCCTGAGCCCGTCAGGGCCAAAGGCCACAATCATGGCCCGCTCGGCCGGCACGCCATCGCCGAAGCTCGTCCGCGCGAGCACGAAGTCCAGCCACGCCTTGCAGCTGGTTGTCTGCAGATTGTCCGGCACACGGATCGCCAGCATATGCCCTTTGCCGAGCGCACCGAACGGGCCGAAGAAGATGGACTGGATCTCACCGGTTTCCAGCTGCTGTTCGAGAGGCATCGGAAAGGCTGAACTGATGTTGGTCAGCAGCGAGGTGGTCTTTTGAACGGTCGTCTTTTCGCTCGCCGGGCGCGGCAGCGACCCGAACAGGCTCAGCCAGTCGCGCGCTTGGTTCCCAATGGCGGAGGCTATGGCACGCCTGATCCTGGAATTGATGCGGATCCGCGCGGTGTTGAGGTGTGGATAGGCCGAATACCAGAACAAGGTCGGCACCTGCTGACGCCGCGCCCAGCGCTTGAAGCGGTCGCCGTCGCGCGCGCCGTCTAGAAAGAGCCAGCGCGTGCGAGGATAGCCTTCGGTGTTGCTCCACACGCCGGTTAGGCCGGCCGAGGCCTTGGCGATGAAGTCCTCCAGATAGCTTTCCCAGCTGCCGCCGTAATTGGAGAAAAACATCAGCCTCTTGCTGCCGGGCAGCAACACCCAGCGGGCGAAATGGATGGTGCTGATGGTGTTGAGGAAGCCTGGCCTGAACACTTTCTGCGCCGCTATCGAAATCAGGTAGAAGGAGAATCTGAGCGCCAGTCTCCGCAGCATGCCTGGCTTCATCGTCGAGATCGCCGTCAGGTGGTTCTGCGCGGTGTGGTCCTCATTGGCCAGGATCTTGTCCAACGCCTGCATCCCGATCGAGGCGCTTTGTGGCCTATCCTTATCCTCGCGGCGCCGCAACAGCCAGAAGCAGAGCCCCAGCAACAACACGGCGCAAAACAGAATCCCGAGCGCGCTCAGCAACAGCGAGGTGCCGGCGATCCACAAATTGCGCGAAAAGACGCCGCCCGGGTCGTCGAACACCTTGACATAGGTCAGCCACGCGCAGCCGAGCCAGACCGCCAGCAGGCTCACAAGCACCGCCGGCGCGAATAGCGTCGCCTTGATGGCATCTCGCCAGCGGCCAGGCGGCCCTTCCAAGGCGCTTTCGGCCGGTTCGAAAGCCCAAGGGAAGGTACCCAGCGATTGGATATGACGGCGCGCCTCGGCCAGCACCGCGGGAGCATCGCCGTTGCCCTCACGCGGCCGTTCGACGATGCCGCGCACGGCTTCGAAAAGCTCCTGTTCGGCCTTGATGCGCCGGACCGAGTGCCCCGGAGTCCCCGAAAAAACCAGTCCTGCCGTGCTGCCGAAGGACGGCGATATCTCGATGTGATTCTTCTTCAGGAAGCCCTCCAACGAAGCGCCGTCGGGCAGGCCGCACACGTCCCTGAAGATCGGCCGCAGCCGGTGGCCTATGGCCAGCGTGATCGCGCCGATGACATCGTCGGTGCTGCCGTCGCCCGAAATTTCGAATACGAGCGCGCCGGTCTCAAGGCCCGAGTTTTCGTCCTTGCCGGTGGCGGCGACGGCCAGGCTGGTGAAATGAACCGTGCCGACGTTGTCGAGCGCGTCGCCCACCTCGTCGATCGCCGGGTTGCCGAGCGCGCCGACCTTGTCGCGCACCGCATCCAGCGGCACCCCGCGCCTGATCGGGCAAACCACGGTGACCATCGACTGGTCGACCGTGCGGCAAAGCGCAGAGCGCTCGAAATCGACCTTGAGGCTCGCCGGATAGGCGCCGACATAGCCCAATTTGCCGGCCCTGCCCCGGGTGCGATCGAGCTTCGGTTTGCTGAACAGGGCGCGAACGCATTCGCCGATCTGGATGCGGGCGATCTCGGCGCCGATGCACAAGTGGATGCCGTGGCCGAAAACCATGTAGTCGCGATGCGGCCGTGAGGTGTCGAATTCGTTTGGCCGCTGCACGATTTCCGGGTCGAACATGGCCGACAGCGTCGCCGGCATCACAACCGTTCCGGCCTTGACCAGACGCTCGCGGCGCGTGCCCTGGCCGATCACCGCATCGCGCCTGGTGTAGCGCCAGGGTCCGATCCAGATCGGCTTGAAGCGCATGGCTTCGAGTATCGCCCGGTCGAGCTTTTCGATGCTGTTTTCTGCAATCGCCGCGTCGACTGCCTGCCGCGCATCGGCGCGCGACAGGATCACGTCCAGGCAATTGCCCCCGGCAAGCACGTTGGTCGGCACGAAGCCGGCGATCATGCCGAGCATGATGGAGTGGATGTCGGGCAGCGACAGACGCTTCTGATCGAGCAGGGCGACAAGGCGCGCTAGCGGTCGGCCGTCTTCTTCCTGGCGGTTCCTGATGGCGGCGATCGAACGATCGATGACTTTGATCAGGCGATCGCCGCCGACGACCGCGAGCTGGCGCGTGGTGGCGTTGGCCATCGGATCGGAAAAGAACAGCGCGCTGAGCGCGATCGACCAATCGGCGAATTCGGTCTCGTCGTCGATCTCAAGGCCGAAATAGTCCCGGCAGATGCGCACCGGCACGATCTTCATCAATCCGGCGACGGCGTCGAAGCCGGGGCTGGCGCGGGTCATGATGTCGCGCGAATGCCGCTCGGCGATCGGCCTGACGGCGGCTTCGACTTCCGACGGCGGAAAGGCGCTGAGCACAGCCGACTTCATCTGCCGATAGGCGGCGCTGTCCTGCATGCCGAGAATGAAGTTCGATCCCCTTGCCAGCTCGGTCATTTCCGGCCCGTAGGGGGTCTCGAATTCGTCGCCGCGCTCCAATATGTCGCGGACGTCCACGCCCTTGGTGACGAGGAGAAATCTGCTGCCTATGGCGAGGTTCGGGTGGAAGCGCCGCAGGAAGGCCAATCCCCAATGGGGATGATCCCGGAGAAAAAACTCGGCGATGCGCGCCGACAGGCCTTTCGTGCGCAACCGATCGATGTCGAACGGCGGCATTGCCGACACGGGCCCCTGTTTTTTCTGGGCCTCGTGTATACCCTTGAAGTACTTCCACCTGATCATGCGCGTTCGAGCCCCCCGGCTGTCCAAGTCACTGCGATGCCGGCCATCCCTTGGCCTAGGTTTGCTTCGTTCCGGCGTATGTGATTTTTTTCACAGTCGTCTGTCTTCGGTTCCAGCAATCATGCAATGGACTTGGCCTGTTCGAAATTGGCGATCAGGAAGTTGTTCTTCGCCGGGTCGATGAACGGTATCCAGCGAATCCTCTGCTCGGAAAAATCCGGATGCCTAGTCGCGAAAATGGCGAGTTCCCGTTCGGCCTCGTCGCGGCGGCCGCTCCGCATCAAGGCGCCGATCTTCAAGAACCTGGCGTAGAAGTAGCCCGGCGAAAGGTTGAGCGAGCGGTCGGCAGTGGCGATTGCCGCCGGCCAGTCCTCGACGAAGCAGTTCGCGGCGGCCAGCTCCCCCAGGTTGTGGAAGCGGTAGAGGTCGAACGGGCTCAGCCGCTCGGTATCCAGGAAGAACGGGATCGCGCCTGCGGCATCGCCGAGCAGCAGGCGCGCGCTGCCCATCGCCGAGCGGGCAAACGCAAAGCTCGGATTGATGTGGATCGCTTCGGCGAGATGCTCGGCGGCCGATGCCGGCAGGCCGCGCATGATGTCGGCCGCGCCGAGATAGGCGTGCGGGCGCGCGTCGAGGCTGTCCATCAGAAGCGCCTTGCGGGCCAACGCCTCGACCTTGTCCAGGTCGTCGCTGTCGCCGAAGCGCAGCCATGCCCGCCAGAAGTACCACCATGCCAGCTCGTTCAGCACGGCGCTGGAATTCGGATCTTCCTGGTAGGCCTTGTCGAAGAATTCGAGTGCGATCTCGGTGTCTTTGCGCGTGCGCCTGTTCATGTGCCAGCGGCCCCGCCGCACCAGCTGCCAGGTCTCGAGGCTTTCCCAAGGCACCTGGAAGGTGCGCACCTGCTCGGCCCGGTCGACCTCCTTGTCGAGGATCGAAACGATCTCGCTGCCGATCTGGTCGCGCAGGCTGAAGATGTCGACCAGGTCGCGGTCGAAGCGCTGCGACCAGACAAGGCGCCCGTTCGACGTATCGGTGAGCGAGGCGTTGAGGCGGATCTGCCCGCCCAAACCTGTCAGCGTGCCGCTGACGATGTAGCGCGCGCCAAGCGCGTTGCCGATGAGCCTGGTTCCGAGGCCGTCGTCGCGGAACTGGAAGCTGGAGCCCTTGGCAATCACCGAAAGCCAGCGGGTATTGGACAGGCCGTAGATGATGTCTTCGGCAACGCCATCGGCCATGTAGCCGACATCAGGCTCGCTTCCGTTGCCCTGGAACGGCAGCACCGCGATTGCCGGCGGTCCCTTGGGGAACGGTTTGTAATGGCCGGGCGCACTGGAGAAGGCGGCCAGGGGAGCAGCCATTGCCGCGCCGTTGCCGCCGCGCCCGGCTATCAGGACGCGCACCGGCAGGGCGATATTCTTGAGCATGAACTCGCCGAGGTCGGTGAAAACCGCCGCCGTCTTGTCCTTCACGTGGTGCCAGGTCGTCTCCGAAATGGCGAGGCCGTCATGCGGAGCGAATTCCTGGAGACGAGCGGCAATGTTGACGTCGTCGCCATAGAGACGGCCCTCGCGGACGATGACGTCACCGGTGTTGATCCCGGCCCGGAACGGCATGCGCATCTCCTCGGCGGCCGAGGCATTGAGCGCCATGATCCGATCCTGGAAATCGAACGCCGCGCGCAAGGCTTCGATCGGATTGCCGAATTCGGCCATGATGCTGTCGCCGGCAACGCCGAACGTGCGGCCGCCAAAGGCGCCGCAGCTGTCGGTGATGATATCGCGCCTTTCCTCGAAGGCCGCGACGGCGCGTTCGTCGTCGATGCCCATCAGCCGCGAAAAGCCCACGGCGTCGATAGAAATGATTGTCGCAAGCTGACGGGTATAGTTCCGTTCAGCCATGGTTGAGCCCCCGGTCCCTGTTTTCGGTCCAGAACAGGCGACTTCCGCTCTCGATACACTTCGCCGTTTGCCGACGGAAAGATCCCCGGCAGGCTCGGCGCGCCGTTGCCACCCTGTTGGTTCGCAACTCTAACAGGGTCTGGCCAAAAGCTCTACCACGAACAGCTAATGGAACGCGGCTTCGGCCCAACCCATGGTTAGCCGTTCGTTACCTGAAGCTCCATGTCGCGAAAACCTCCCTACCTATTAGAATCTCGAAGTTTTATTTATTTCAGCTTTCGCGAATGAAGGTGACATCGGCCGTGACAGACCAGCCGTGGAGCAAGGCGTCGTCCGCCCGTGGCGGAACCAACGGGCGGGATTCGAGTTTTTTCGGTGCAGTCATGCCAACACGAGATTGAGGGGCAGTCATGCGCGCTGTTGTTTTGGCAAGTGGTATTGCGTTCTTCGTCATCGGCGGGCCGGCTTTTGCGGCCGACCAGCCAGCGATGCCGCCGCAAAATGCCAAGAAGCTCTCGGAAATCGTCGCCAAGGTCGAGAAGCGGAACGACTTCCAATATGTGAAGGGGGTCGACTGGAGCAGCGACGGCTATACCGTCACCTATTACACCACCGACAGGGCCAAAGTCGAAATCACCTATGATCCGGTGACTGGCGAACCGAAGTAAGCGTCCTCAATCAGGCCAACTCCGCCTGATCAGAACTTGCGCCGACGCGTGTTTGATGGCTGACTGCGCGCCACGATTGCGGGCACGGGGGTGCATGGCAATGGTTGGCTACGTCCTGAAGCGCATCCTGATGGTGCTCGCCGGCTATCTGGTCGCGGTGCTCGTTGGGTTGATCGCGTTGGTCGTGATCTACGCGGTGCTGAGTTCGCTACCCAACGCTCCAAGCTATTTCGAGCTGATGCAGCTCACGCCCGTCGCGGTGCTCGTGGTGCCGCCTCTCGGCATGTTCGTCTATTTCCTGACGATCGTGGTCACCGGGATGCAGACACTGGTCTTTGCCCTGATTGCCGAGTTCTTCTCGCTGCGGAGCTTCTGGCTGCACATGCTGTTCGGCGGCGCGGCCGCGGCTGCCGGCTTCATGCTGTTCTGGCCGGATGCGCCGGACGATCCGGAACGCTTGGCCGACCTGAGCATCATTGTCGCGGCCGGGCTGGTGGCCGGTTTCGTCTATTGGCTGATTGCCGGACGCGACGCCGGTTTCAGGCGCCCGCTCATCGAGCGTTTAGGTTGACGGTGCGCGCGCCGCTTCGGTCGCATCCAGCGCCTGCATCAGTTTCGAATCGCGATCATAGACGTCGTCGAAATATTCGACCTTGCCCGACATGTCCGGCCAAGCGGTGAAATAGGCGACATAGACCGGGATGACGCGCGTGACGTTTTCGGTCGAGTGGCCGTGCTTCAGCTTCTCGGCGATATCGTCGACCGAGGTGCCGAGCACCGCCGCCGCCATGCCGCGAGGATCCTGCAGGCGGATGCAGCCGTGGCTCAGCGCACGCATGTCGCGCTCGAAGAACGACTTCTGCGGCGTGTCGTGCATGTAGATGGCGTGCTTGTTGGGGAAGAGGATCTTCAGCTCGCCGAGCGCATTGGCCTCGCTCGGCTGCTGGCGCACGCTGAAGGGGATTTTGGAGCCGTAGGCGCCCCAGTCTACCGCGGCCGACGGAATTCGCCTGCCGCTGGAATCCGCCACCTCATAGCCGGCGCGGTCGAGATAGCCCGGATCGCTGCGCAGCCGCGGCAGCATCTCGTTGACGATGATCGACTGCGGCACGCCCCAATAGGGGTGGAAATCGACCTGCTTGATCTGGTTGTAGAAGAAGGCGGTCTGGTTGGTAACCTTGCCGATGACCGCGCGGGTCTTCAGCTTCTCCTCGCCATTGTCGATGTAGCTTGCGGTGAAGGCCGGCTGGTTGATGAAGACGCGCGGGCTGCCAAGGTCGGAGGGGAGCCAGCGCAGCTCTTCGAGCGCGACCTTGACCTTCTCGATCTTGTCGGCCTTGGAGGCTCCCGCAAGCGAGGCGACCGTGCGCGGGCCGATGACGCCGTCGCCCTTCATGCCGGACCGCTTCTGCACCGCCTTGATCAGCGGCACCAGTTCGGGGTCGTAGACCTCGCTCTTGCCCAGCCTGGCGAGGACCTCGCCGTAGTCGCCGCCCATCTCGTCGTCGAGATTGCGCGCGATCAGCGTCAAAAGCTTTGGCAGTTCTGGGCTGGTTTCACCGGGCTTCAGGAGCAGCTTCGGATCGACGACGATCTCGTTCTCCTCGCTGGCCTGGAGCGACTCCAATTCGACGCGCAGTGCCTGATACTCCGGGTTCTGCGGGTGCCGCGATTCGAGATAGGTGCGCACCTCCTGTGTGTGCGCCAGCGTCTTCAGCACGCCTTCGAGATCGAGCGGCTTGGCCGGGAAATCGTAATAGCCGGTCATGCGGTTCGGGTCGATGCGGCCGCTCTGGGCGTCATGGGCATAGCGCAGCACGCGCGCCGACAGCGCCATCTCGAAGCGGACTAACTCCTTGGTCCGCTCTTCGGGCGTCGCGGAAGCCGTGGTCGGCGGAACATCGACGGAGTAGTCGGCCGGCGTCAGGCCGTAGCTCGCCGCCTCGCCAAGCACCCGGACGGCATCCTGTGCCCGAGTGTTGGGTGCATCCCCTGTCACCCAGATGAAATCAGGATTGGCCGAGTAGTAGGCGATGAGCGCCTTGGCGATATCCGGTTCGGCAAAGAGTTCATAGTCGCTCAGGCCTGCCAGCGCGTCGCGAAACGCGCTTCCGGTCACGGACGGCACAAAGGCTGCGTCCTGCGCGGTCGCGGGCGGCGGAGCCGGTAGCAGCGACTTGAAGTCGACACGCACCAGCTTGTCGGCCCTGTAGGTGTTGTAGGTCGGGCTGCTGATCCTGGCGCCTCCGCCGTCAGGCACCTTGCGCGGTTTCGGCGGCGGGGGGAATTCACCCTGAGGATTGTATCGGATGCCGCCGCCAAACAGCATGTCGAACAAGCCTTGCGCGCTCGCTGGCTGCTGACCGAAGGCAAGTGCCGCCGCGATCGCGATCGGCATGACGGCCGTTTTGTTCCCGAGGATTTTCATGCTTCACCCGCACCGGTTGAAACCGGTTCCCGTTCCGCGCCGCTAGACGGTCCCGCCCTCCGCATGGCGGATGTAAGGCGCGACTATACCGATTCATACTGATTTCGTTAAGCTTCCATAAATTTCCACGGCCGTGTTGCAGAACAGTTTCACATCCCTGTGAGACCCAACGCAGTCGGGCCGCTCCGGGTTTCAGAGGCCCGACGACAATCAGGCGTTGGCGCCGCCATCGATGGTCAGCGCCGCACCGGTGACGAAGCGGCCTCGGGGTCGGCCGGCGCCCGGGCGTGACAAACATCGGTCCGTGACAAATCGCGGTCTTTGTGATCGAAATTCCAGCGGCCTCGAGCCATGGCCGGGAGGATATGCAGTGAAGAAGGGATATCGCGAACTTCTCGATGAGGCGAATGCCGAGATCGAGGTGGTGTCGCCTGAGGAAGCGGCCGGGCTGCTGGAGGATGACGGCACGATCTTCGTCGATCTGCGCGATCCTCGCGAGGTCGAGCGCGACGGCAAGATCCCCGGCGCCAAGCATGTAACGCGCGGCATGCTCGAATTCTGGATCGACCCCGAAAGCCCCTACCACAAGCCGTTCTTCGCCTCGGGCAAGACCTTCGTCTTCTTCTGCGCCGGAGGCTGGCGCTCGGCGCTGGCAACCAAGACGGCGCAGGACATGGGCCTCACGCCGGTCAAGCACATCCTTGGCGGCTACACCGCCTGGAAGGCCGCCGGCCTGCCGGTCGAGCCGGGTCAGAAGGAGAAAGCCGACTGACCGGGTTTTTCGCAATTCCGGACGGAAGACCGCGGCAGGATTCTCCCGCAACCATTTTCAATGCAGCGCCGACTGGCGTTCCTCGGTGACGAAGCCCACGGCGCGCGCGACGACATCCTTGTCGGCGAGGATGCGGCGATGGCCAAGTCCTTCGGCCCAATGCAGGCGGACATGATCGCCGGCTTCCGCATATCGTTTTGCGTGATCGGCATGGACTTCGCGGTCGTCCGGCGCATGGATGATCAGCGTCGGCACCGGCGCCTCGGCAAGCTGGCGGTCGCCGGTGAATTCACTGAGCGGCCGTCCCGACAGGTGCGTCACCCGATCCGCCATGGCGACCCGGGAACGTGGCCCGACATTGAGCCTGTGGCTGAAATCGTCGAAGATCGCAGGCATGGAACTGGGCGCAGCGATCAGCACCAGTTTTTGTGCCGCCAGCGGCGGCATGCCTTTCACGGAGGCGGCGACCGCGTTGGCGGCGATCGCGCCACCGAAGGAATGGCCGACGGCGGCGACAAACGGACCGAACCACTCGCCGGCGACTCGCGCCGCGTCGACCGCGTTCACCATGTTGAGACGGCGGCCGAGCGAATGACCATGCCCCGGCAGGTCGAGCGAGACAACTTTGAAGCCGGCCTCGCGAAATCCCTCGATCAGCGTGCGCATATATTCGGTGCGCGAGCGCCAGCCATGGATGATGAGCACTGTGCCGCGAGAGCCCCTGCCCGGCTCCGGCCGGAACTCGTGCACCGCAACGCAATCTGTCTTGGTTTTCAGACGGTGATGGCGCGCCTCGGCCATGAAACCGGCAGCGCGCTCGACGGCGCGGCGCTCGCCGTCGCTCAGCGCCTTGACGTTTGGCGTGCGGCAGAACAATTCGAACGCGGCGCGACCGCTGAGACGCGGAGCGATATGCTCGGCCGCGCCGAACACGCCCCGGATGACCTTCAATCCAAATGATGCCATAGTGGCGGTCCATCCATTCGTTCAAGCATGAACATAATAGTTCAAACATGAACATTAAACAAGAGCTGCCCTGGGACAATCCGCGCTTTCGCAACTGGGTTGCGGTGGCGCGCGCCTGCCATGTGCTGGAGCGCACGTTGGCGACGAAGCTCGCGCCGCTCGACTTGAAGCCGGCCCAGCTCGACGTGCTGATGAACCTCTATCGTCATCCCGGCATGTCGCAGCACGACCTTGCCCGCAAGCTGCTTGTCGGCCGCTCCAACGTCACCATGCTGTTGCCGCAGCTCGAGGCGCGAGGTCTGCTGCGGCGCGAAGGCGACGAGAAGGACAAGCGGGTGCTGCGGCTCAATCTCACCGAAGCCGGCGAGGCTCTGCTGATGCGAGCGCTGAAGGTGCATATGGCGCTGATCGAGAAGGCGATGAGCCAGTCGACGCCCGAACAGTGCGACATGATCGGCGAGCAGATGCGCAAGATCGCCGACGTGCTCAAGGAAGCCTAAGCCCAGGCTCCCAATCACCACATCGTCTTCTTCGCCCGCTCCGGCCATTCCTTGTCATAGGTGACGCCGTCGATTGTCTTGCGGCTGGTAATCTCGAGGATCTGCCCGGGCGTCGGCAGCGACTTCGGGTCGGCATGCTTCGCCGGGTTCCAGAGCTCCGAGCGCACGATGGCGCGGGCGCACTGGAAATAGACGGTGTCGACCGAAATCACGGTGACCGACCGAGCCGGCTTGCCGTCGACGGCGAAGGACGCGCAAAGTTCGGCATCGGTGGTGATGTGGGCGCGGCCGTTGACGCGCAGCGTCGTACCAGAACCCGGCACCAGGAAGAGCAGCCCGACGCGCGGATCGCGAATGATGTTCTTCAGCGAATCGGCACGGTTGTTGCCGCGCCTGTCGGGCATCATCAGCGTCTTTTCATCGACAAGGCGCACGAAGCCGGCAAGATCGCCGCGCGGTGAGCAGTCCAGCCCTTCCGGCCCGCTGGTCGCCAGCGCCACGAAGGGCGAGGCTTCGATGAAGGCGGCATATTCAGGAATCACGTGGTCGAGTTCCTTGACGATCGAGGCCTCGCCAGGCAGCCCGTAAAGGGCCTCGAGCTGTTCGACCGACGTGATGAGCGACATGTTTTTCGCCTCCTTACCTTTTGCCGGCGCTACTCCATGTCCATGACGCTTTGACGACGGTCGGCTGCCGAGATTGAATTTCCGGACGCTAGGCTAGCGGTCTCTGCTAAGCCCCTTCTCGGCAAGCTCGGCGAGATAGGCGTTCCAGCGTTCCTCCCTCTCATGGCCGAGCGTATGAAGATAGTTCCAGGTGAAGATGCCCGTATCGTGGAAATCGTCGAAGGTGATGCGCACCGCGTAGTTGCCGACCGGCTCGATCTTGAGGATCGCCACGTTGCGCTTGCCGGGCACGGTCACCCGCTGTTCCGGCGAATGGCCCTGCACCTCCGCCGAAGGCGAGGCAACGCGCAAAAGCTCCGCCGGCAGCTCGAATGGTTGACGTCCAGGAAAAGTCACGGTGAGCAGCTTGCGGTCTTTGGAGACCCTCAGTTCCTTCGGCGCCGTCATATTTGGTCCTGCGTGAGATTGCGCCCTTCCCTACGCCGCTTTGCGCGGTGCGGAAAGGTCCTAGAAGGCAGCCGACACGCGATGTCGGTCGGGGGATGTTACCAAAGATCAAGACCTTCTATCTTGAATGCGCGGTTAGATCGTATCACATAGCTATATATAACGACGCCGTTCAGGCTACGGGAAGCGTTTGCAAATGGACATGATCGACCCCTTCGGTCGCACGATCAGCTATCTGCGCGTGTCGGTTACCGACCGCTGCGATTTCCGCTGCACCTATTGCATGGCAGAGGACATGACCTTCCTGCCTAAGAAGGATCTGCTCTCGCTCGAGGAGCTTGACCGGCTCTGCAGCGTCTTCATCGAAAAAGGTGTGAGGAAGCTGAGACTTACCGGCGGCGAGCCGCTGGTGCGCAAGAACATCATGCATCTGGTGCGCCAGTTGTCGCGACATCTCAAAAGCGGCGCGCTGGAAGAGCTGACGCTCACCACCAACGGATCGCAGCTCTCGCGCTTTGCCGCCGAGCTCTCCGACTGTGGGGTCAAGCGCATCAACGTTTCGCTCGACACGCTCGACGCCGGCAAGTTTCGCCAGATCACCCGCTGGGGCAATCTCGGCAAGGTCATGGAAGGCATCGATGCCGCGCAGGCCGCGGGCCTGAAGGTCAAGCTCAATGCTGTGGCGCTGCGCGACTTCAACGACGCCGAAATCCCCGAGATGCTGCGCTGGGCGCACGGCCGCGGCATGGATCTGACCGTCATCGAGACCATGCCGATGGGCGAGATCGACGCCGACCGCACCGACCAGTACCTGCCGCTGTCGCTGCTGCGCGCCTCGCTCGAGCGTCAATTCACGCTGACCGACATCCCCTACAAGACCGGCGGCCCTGCCCGTTATGTCCATGTCGCCGAGACCGGTGGCAGGCTCGGCTTCATCACGCCGATGACGCATAATTTCTGCGAAAGCTGCAACCGCGTGAGACTGACCTGCACCGGCACGCTCTATATGTGCCTCGGCCAGGAGGATGCCGCCGACCTGAGGGCACCGTTGCGCGCATCCGAAAGCAACGAGCTGGTTAGCGAGGCCATAGACGAGGCGATCGGGCGCAAGCCGAAAGGCCATGATTTCATCATCGACCGCCGTACCCGCCGTCCCTCCGTATCGCGCCATATGAGCGTCACCGGCGGCTGATTTTTCCCGGAAATTGGTGCAGGATTATCCTTGGTCACTGACCTAGGGGGCACCATGAAACGTCTTCATCTCACCTGGGGCGCGCCTTTCGCGATCGCCTTGTCGTTGCTGCCGATTGCGACGACGACGGCAATCGCGAAGCCATTCACCTACGTCAATGCGCGCTTCGGCACCTCCTGCACATTCCCCGACGAGATATTCAGCATCACCGAAGCCGAGCCGGAGAATGGCGACGGGCAGCAATGGAGCGCGCCCGACGGCGCCAGCCTGACCTGCTCCGGCATCTACAACATCGACAACGACACGCCGAAGAGCTTCGTCGCCGGCGAAAAGGCAAACACCGGACCGGGCTACAAGATCACCTACAGCAAGACCGGCAAGAACTGGGCAGTGCTCTCCGGCGTCAAGGGCGACAAGGTCTTTTACGAGCGGCGCCTGTTCGGAAAGGACGGCGTCATCCGCACCGTTTGGGTCGAATATCCTTCGTCGCTCAAGGCGAAATACGATCCGCTGGCCAGCGCGATCGCCGCCAGCCTGCGCGGCCCTTGAGGCGCGCGACGCGTTGCGAATGAAGCTTCCGCGCGGACTTGCGCCCGGATTTACCGCCGACCCGTTCCGGCCTAGCCTCCGGAAGCGATTTCGCACCTAGGGGGAATTCTCATGCGCAAATTCTTGGCTTCACTTGCAATGCTTGGACTTGCATCGGTGCCGGCGGCCGCTCAGTCGATCGGTGGCACCTACACCGTCGCCGGCACCAATTTCGACGGTTCGAAGTATGGTGGCGAGGCAACCATCACGCTGACCAGCGACACCACCTGCACGATCCATTGGGAACCGGCGGCTCGTCCTCCGACGGCATCTGCATGCGCAACGACAATGCCTTTTCAGCCGGCTATGTGATGGGCAAGGAAATCGGCCTCGTCGTCCACAAGGTGGAGAAAGACGGCTCGCTGCACGGGTTGTGGACCATCGCCGGCCAGAACGGCAACGGCACCGAAGTGCTGACGCCGAAATAAGCATCGGCCGCCGTTGCAGATCGATATTGTGGCCACGGAAAGTTCCGTGGCCCATTTCTTTGGCGTTGCTGTTTTCCGGCTGCCTGCTACAGGCTTGGTCTAAAATCTGGAAACGCCCTTGCCTCTTTCGCCCAATCTTCGCGGCGCGCTGTTCATGGTCGTGGCCATGGTCGGCTTCACCCTTAACGACGCGATCACCAAATTCTCTTCCGAATCCATGAACATGGCGCAGGTCATGCTGGTGCGGGGCGCTTTCGCATCGCTGTTCGTCGGCCTGCTTGCTTGGCGTCGCGGCGCGCTTTCCGATCCCCGCGCCAGGATGCAGCCCATGGTCGCGGTGCGCGTCGCCGGCGAAGCCGGCGCCACGGTCTCCTTCCTCGTCGCGCTGGCGCATCTGCCGATCGCCAATGTCTCCGCCGTTCTGCAGGCGTTGCCGCTCGCCGTGACGATGGGCGCCGCACTGGTGTTCGGCGAAGGTGTCGGCTGGCGGCGCTGGCTAGCCATCGCCGTCGGCTTTGCCGGCGTGCTGATCATCGTGCGGCCGGGGTTCGAGGGTTTTAGCGTCTATTCGCTGCTGGCGCTGACGAGCGTTGTCTGCTGCGCGGTGCGCGACCTCGCCACCAAGCGCATCCCGCAGGCGATCCCGACCATGCTGGTATCGACCGCGACAGCTCTGGCCATGACGGCACTCGGCGCGCTGCTGCTGTCGCCGATGGGCGGCTGGACGCCGATGTCCGGCCGGGCAACCGCGCTGCTGGCGCTGGCGGCTGTGCTGGTCCTCATCGGCTACCAGTTCATCATCATGGCGATGCGCTCCGGCGACATCTCCTTCATCGCGCCCTTTCGGTATACGGCGCTACTCTGGTCGATCCTGCTCGGCCTCGTCATCTTCGGCGACATCGCCGACCTGCCGATGATCGTCGGTGCCGCGATCATCATCGGCTCCGGCCTCTATGCGCTCTACCGTGAACGCGTCGTCGGCAGGCGGCAGCCCGCCGCCGAAAGCGCTGGACCGGACATGGCGCCGGACGGCATATAGGCCCGATGGACCGGAGCATTGCAGGCATCATCCTGGCGGGAGGCCAGTCGCGCCGGATGGGCGGCGGCGACAAGCCCCTTCTGCCGCTGGGCAAAGGCAGGCTGATCGACCATGTCGCCGCGCGTCTCAAGCCTCAGGTCGGCACGCTGGCGCTCAACGCCAATGGCGACCCCGCGCGCTTTGCCGACATGAACCTTCCGGTGGTCGCCGATACGGTGTCCGGCTATGCCGGCCCGCTGGCTGGCATCTTGACCGGCCTCGAATGGGCGGCAACGAACACGGCTTGCCGGTCGCTTCTAAGCGCGGCCGGCGACACGCCGTTCTTCCCCGGCGATCTCGTTGAACGGTTGGTCGCCGCCGCTCACGAACGGCCGGGCGCGATCGCCGTCGCCAGTTTTGACGGCAGATGGCATCCGACCTTTGCGCTTTGGCCGCTTGGCCTGCGCGATGCCCTGCGCCATTTCCTGGTCGACGAGGACAATCGCCGGGTTTCGGCCTTCATGGAACGGCACGGTTTTGTCCAGGTGGAGTTTCCGATGATCGAAGCCGAAGGCCAGCGGATCGACCCGTTCTTCAACATCAACACGCCGGACGACCTTGCGGAGGCCGAACGTCTGTTGCAAAGCCTCCAGCCATGAGACGCGTATTCGGCATCACCGGCTGGAAGAACTCCGGCAAGACGACCCTGACCGAAAAGCTGGTCGCCGAACTGGTCCGGCGCGGCTGGACGGTCTCGACCGTGAAGCACGCCCATCATGACTTCGACATCGACAAGCCGGGCGCGGACTCCTTTCGCCATCGTCAGGCCGGCGCAACCGAGGTCGCGGTCGTGTCCGGCCGGCGCTGGGCGCTGATGCACGAGCTGCGCAACGAGGGCGAGCCGTCGCTGGACGACATCCTGTCGCGCCTGGCGCCCTGCGACATCGTGCTCGTCGAAGGCTACAAGCGCGAGGCGCACAAGAAGATCGAGGCGAGACGGCTGGAGGCCAAGGACCGGACGCCGCTTTCGATCAACGACCCGAACATCGTCGCCATCGCTGCGGATTTCAAAGTCGAAGGCGAAACCCTCCCCGTTTTCGACCTCGACGATACGAAATCGATAGCCGACTTTGTCGAGCGCGCGACCGGTCTCAGTGCTCAGACCAAGTAACGCAAGGGCAGATGGCGGTTGTCGTTTGCTGTTGTTTTGCAGTTGCTTTTTTCTTCGAAAGAGTGGGAGTATCCCGCGCAGCGGGCGGACAAAGTAGCTCCGCCCACAAGAGCCGCACGGGACAGCGGCCATGGACAATATGAGAGGATTATCATGCGTATTGCACTGCGTATCGCGCTCGCCGCTTCGGCCGCGCTGCTGACACTTGGCGTTGCCCAGGCTCAGGAGAAGACCCTAAGGATCGGCACCGAAGGCGCGTATCCGCCCTTCAACAACCTGACCTCGGACGGCCAGCTGGTCGGTTTCGACATCGACATCGCCAAGGCCCTCTGCGACGAAATGAAGGTGAAGTGCACCTTCGTCGCTCAGGACTGGGACGGCATCATTCCGGCGCTCCAGGCCGGCAAGTTCGACGCCATCGTCGCCTCGATGTCGATCACGCCCGAGCGGCAGGAAAAGGTGGACTTCACCCACAAATACTACAACACGCCCTCGGCGATCGCCGTGCCGAAGGATTCGCCTCTCAAGGGCGTGACCAAGGAGGACCTCGCCGGCAAGGCGATCGGCGTCGCCACCACGACGACGCATTTCAACTATGCCTCGAAGACCTATACCGACAGCACGATCAAGGGCTACCCGAGCAGCCCCGAGGAACAGGCCGATCTCGCCAACGGTCGCCTCGACGCCATCGAGGACGACATCGTCGTGCTGCAACAGTGGCTGGATTCGCCTGACGGCGCCTGCTGCAAGATCCTCGGCCAGCCCTCGCCGCAGCCGGTCGATATCTTCGGACCAGGCGCCGGCATTGCCGTGCGCAAGGGCGAGACCGATCTGGTCAACAAGCTGAATTCCGCGATCGACGCCATCCGCAAGAACGGAAAGTACAAGGAAATCAACGACAAGTACTTCAAGTTCGACGTCTACGGCGCCGAGTCCTGATCATTGCGCTCAAAGGGCGGTGAGGAAGACCTCACCGCCCTTCTTTCATTACGGGATCGCCACGGAGAACAGACCCGTCAATGCCAGCCCAAAGCATTTGGACACTTCTCAGTTGGGGACCGGATGGCTGGAGTGACGACATTGCGTCTGGTGTGCTGGTCACGATTGCGCTGGCGCTTGCCACGCTGCCGATCGGCCTGACGATCGGTTTTTTCGTCGCCTTCGCCAAACAGCAAGAAGAGCCCTCGCTGCGGCTTGCGGCCAACATCTACACCACCGTCTTTCGCGGCCTGCCCGAACTGGTCACGCTATTCCTGTTCTTCTTCGGCATGCCGCTGCTGCTGCAGTACCTTGTCCGGTTGTTCAATCCGGATGCGACGGTCGACGTGAACAGCTTCATTGCCGGCATGATCGTGCTCTCGCTGATCTTCTCGTCCTACGCCAGCGAGGTTTTTCTTTCGGCCTTTCGCGCCATTCCCAAGGGCCAGTATGAGGGTGGCTACGCGATCGGCCTTTCGAAATGGCAGACGATGCGACTGGTGATCCTGCCGCAGTTGCTGCGCATCGCTTTCCCCGGTCTCGAGAATTGCTGGCTTAGCCTGCTCAAGGACACCTCGCTGGTCTCGGTCGTCAACCTCGCTGAGACGCTGCGCAATGCCGGCGTCGCAGCCCGCGTCACCAAGCATTCCTTCCTGTTCTATAGCGTCGCGGCGCTGGTCTTCCTTGTGCTTGCCATCCTGTCGTCGATCGTCACCGGCTATATCCTGCGCTCGCTAGGGCGGAGGGAAGCGCGATGAGCGTCAGCCAGGCTATCGCCATCGACAAACCGCCGCCGCAGGCACGCGGCTGGCCGCGCGCGCGTATCGTCGGCTATGCGCTGGTAGGCCTGTGGGTGCTCTTCGGCCTTGGCATCGTGGCCTACCTCGTCCACGCCTGGAATGCCGAGTTCTTCGCCAGATACGCGCCGGCCTATCTGCAAGGACTTGGAACCACCCTGTCGCTGGTGGCCATTTCGATGGTGACCGGCGCGATTCTGTCGCTGCCCGTCGCCTACGGACGCATGTCGAAGAACAAGATCCTGTCCGGGCTCGCCTATTGCTACGTCTATTTCTTCCGCGGCACGCCGCTGCTGGTGCAAACCTATCTGGTCTATTACGGTGTCGGCTCCTTCCGGCCGGAATTGCAAACGATCGGGCTGTGGTGGTTCTTCCGCGAGGCGTTCTACTGCGGCGTCTTTGCCTTCTCCCTCAACACCGCCGCCTACCAGGCTGAAATCCTGCGCGGCGCCATCGAAAGCGTTCCGCGAGGCCAATGGGAGGGTGCGGCCTCGCTCGGGCTGCACAAGCTGCAGACGCTGCGCAAGGTCATCATGCCGCAGGCGATCATCGTGGCGCTGCGGCCTTACGGCAACGAACTCATCCTGATGATCAAGGCTTCGGCGATCGTCGCCATCATCACCGTCTACGATCTCATGGGCAATGCGAAGCTCGCCTACGCAAAATCCTTCGACATCCAGGCCTATATCTGGGTGGCGATCGTTTATCTGGTGTTGGTCGAGATCCTGCGTCACGGCGTCGAATGGATCGAGCGCCGGATCACCATTCACCTCAAACGATAGAGCGCCTGAGCTATTCCACGAAAGTGGGTGGCGGTTTTCCGTCCGGAATCGCGGAAAACAAAATTAATGCATGTCGCGCAAAAGTGTGCAGCGGTTTTGCGAAAACGACATGCATAAAACAAGACCTAAAGCGCGTTGCCTGAATCCGTTCCAGCGCGACGCGCTTTAGAGCGGTTCTCTAAACTGGGCCGCTCTGGCTCCGGTCTGCACCAGTCGATGCGGCTCTGCGCACCTTGACGAATTTTTCGCATGGCCTAGACCTTCCGCCGCTGAAATCTCTCTATTGTTGGAAGGCAGGCTTATGGCATCGGTTGCATTTCTCGGTCTTGGCGTCATGGGCTATCCGATGGCCGGGCACCTCAGCAACAAGGGCGGCCACGACGTCACCGTCTACAACCGCACTGCGGCAAAGGCCGAGCAATGGGTCGCCCAGCATGGCGCCAAGCTGGCGCTGACGCCGGCTGAAGCGGCCGAAGGCAAGGACTTCGTCTTCTCCTGTGTCGGCAATGACGACGACCTGCGCTCGGTGACGATCGGCGCCAAGGGCGCCTTCGCCGCGATGAAGAAGGGCTCCGTCTTCATCGACAACACCACGGCCTCGGCCGAAGTCGCGCGTGAACTCGCCGCAGCCGCCGAGAAGGCCGGCTTTTCCTTCCTCGACGCGCCGGTGTCCGGCGGTCAGGCAGGCGCCGAGAACGGCGTGCTGACGGTGATGGTCGGCGGCGAGCAGGCTGCCTTCGACCGGGCCAAGCCGGTCATCGACGCTTTTGCCCGCATGGTCGGGCTGATGGGGCCGGCCGGCGCCGGCCAGCTCACCAAGATGATCAACCAGATCACCATCGCCGGCCTCGTCCAGGGGCTGGCCGAGGGCATCCATTTCGGCAAGAAGGCCGGCCTCGACATCGAGAAGGTCATCGACGTGATCTCCAAGGGCGCTGCCGGCTCCTGGCAGATGGAAAACCGCCACAAGACGATGAATGCCGGAAAATATGATTTCGGCTTTGCCGTCGACTGGATGCGCAAGGATCTCGGCATCTGCCTCGCCGAAGCCAACCGCAACGGCGCCAGGCTGCCGGTGACCGCGCTGGTCGACCAGTTCTACAAGGATGTGCAGGACATGGGCGGCAGGCGCTGGGATACGTCCTCGCTGCTGGCTCGCCTGGAAAAATAGACGGCGATGGCCCTGCCCGATCCGAGCTGGAGCGCCGACGACATCGTCGCCCATTTGCGCTCGATCGGCACCGAGGAAAACCGCGCTGGTATGGCGCGGTTCGGCATCAACACGAGAACCGCGCTCGGCATCGGCAATTCCGACCTGCGGCCGCTGGCGCGCAAGCTGAAGAAGAACCACGAACGGTCGTTGCTTCTCTGGGACAGCGGCATCCGCGAGGCGCGCCTGGTAGCGGCCTTCACCGGCGAGCCTAAGCATCTCGACGTCGCCCTGTGCCGGCGCTGGGCCGCCGATTTCGACAGTTGGGAGATCGTCGACACCGTTGCCGACCTGTTCGCCGACACGCCGTTCTGGCGTGAGCTGATCGAGGAATTCGCCGAGGACGAGCGCGAGTTCGTTCGCCGCATCGCGTTCGCCATGCTGGCCTGGAGCGCGGTGCATCTGAAGAAGGAGCCCGACGCGACTTTCCTTACCTATCTGCCGCTGATCGAGAAACATGCCGGCGACCCGCGCAACTTCGTTCGCAAGGCGGTGAATTGGGCGCTGCGGCAGATCGGCAAGCGATCCGTCGCGCTGCATGCCCCTGCCCTTGCGCTTGCAGAAAAATTAGCGGCGTCGTCCGACAAGACGGCGCGCTGGATCGGCAAGGATGCTGTCAAGGAACTGACGGATGCCAAACAGCTCGAACGGCCGGAAAGGCTTGATATCGGTCATATCCGCTTCACTGAGGTGACGCGGGAAACGCACAGCCGTTTCGAAGGCCTGTTCGAGCAACCCGGCGCGCCGAAATATTCTGGTGCATGGCCTGGCGCCATTCCAGCCGCGAGCACATTGAGAACGACGAGAAGAAGCGCATGATGATGGCGCTCATCGATGCCGGCACGCCGGTCCGCATCGTCGCCGAGCTCGCGCAAGGTGATCGGCTGGTGCTCGGTCGCGCCGCGCGAGACCTATCGCAGGCTGTCGAGGCAGCAGGACGATAGCGAGACGGACGTCTGGTCGGTCGTTTGCTTCTATGTCCCAAGGGCCTTGCGCGGCGGCGGCTTGGCTTCGGCCTTGCTGGACGCAGCCATCAAGCATGCCTTCGCCAAAGGCGCGCGCGTGATCGAGGCCTATCCGGTCGACGAGGCTGCACCGAGCTACCGCTTCATGGGTTTTCGCGACATGTTCACCGCTCGTGGATTTCAAGAGATCGGCACGGCCGGCACTCGCAGGCATGTGATGCGGCTGAGCCGTTGAGCTTGGCCCCCAAAGCGTTGTCGGGACGCGGGTACTGAACGTGCTATCGACGCAGATCGTGGACGCCGAGTTCTTCCCACATCCAATCGAAGCTGTAAGTTGCCATCGGATCCGTCGGAACAGGTCGCTTGGCAGTCTGGTTTTCAAGATATTTCAGCCAATCGGCAAATTTTCGGCGACCGGCTGTGGTTTTGGCGGCCTGACGCGGCGTCTTGTTCCCCAACATTTTGACCGGCTGATCGAGCGTTTCCGGATAATGCCGATCCAAGTATTCGTGGATGCCCTGTTCGGCGACTTCCGGCGGTATGTTCGATGGCGATGTTTCGGCACCTTCACGTGGTCGTTCGGCTTTCATCTGCTCGACAGTTCGGATTTCGGTTAGGGGTGTCCGGACAAGATCGCCGAGGACCTGCTGGATCAAAGCCGTCCCTCTTGTCGCCCGAGCTGCGGAGTTGGCCGACAGATGCAGGAAACGGCCCATCAACTCGACATTACCCAGCACGAGCGGACCGTTGTCCATCGTGGTGTCTATGGTAGGGGCGGCCGCTGCTTTTGGTTTGTTCCCACCTTTCGGCGTCTCTTCCAGCCAGTTCCAGAATTTCGCGTCCGCCTGCGACAAGGCTGGAATATTGTTCAACCGGGCGGCGATGTCCTCCTGTTTCACGCCGGGTGCAAGTGGAAAGCGAACGTTGTGGAATACGATTTCGTCGCCATCGGTGTTTTGCAGCCGGGGCCCCGCCACCCTTCCAAGGGTGTCGAACAACCATGCGAGCGTGAACATGAATGCTGCCGCCTGCAGCTCGTCATCTTTGATGGCGGGTAGCTTTTTTGCATTTCTTTTGCCGAACAGGCCGCGCAGCCCATCGAACAATGTTTCGGTGGCCTGCGGGGTAAAGGGCAACACACCGCCAGCCATGACGTTTTTGCCCATGACGGGTACGATCCGCGCGGCAAGCCTGTCCCACTGCTTCAAAGTCTTTGTCGCGCTGCCCTCGCTGACGGACGATCGGCTCGCCGCCGCGGATAAGGTCACGCGCCATGAAAGACAGTCCCGGAACGACGTTACTCACCTCATACAAGCTCATGACGGAAGTGCGCAGCGCCGCCATGTAGGCCCTTGATTGCGCTCTTTCCTTCCAGCCTCGGCGCTTGAGATATTCGTCGACGATGTTGGCAGGTTCGCCCTCGAAATTTTCTGCGTCAGGAAATCCTCGAAAACGCAACCCCAAAGGGTGTTCGTCCAGTGATCACCGAGGACTTCGGCAAGGTGTTCAAACTCCCTTTCACCCTCGTCGAGGATTGAGCCGAAATGTTCGTTGAAAACTTCCTCAAAGCATTCGCGCCATTCGTCACGGGCAAGAAATTTCATCAGTCCGCTAAGATCATGGCTGGTCGGCATGGAACTTCTCCAGGTTCTTGCGCGTCGGGCATCGCAAGACGCGGGTTCGCTGCCATTGCTTGTCGGGCTATTTTCAGCGCCGCTCCCGCGATCAGGCAAGGCGTGGGCAACGATTTCCCGGTGTTTCTTCCGCGCGACTTTCCGCTAGAGCTTTTCTGCGGCGCACACCAATTTCATCGGGCCAAAAAATGCTTCAGAGATCACGGCAGTTTTACTCGCTCGCAATTACGGACCGGCCAGAATGGAGCCAATGAACAACCCTCTCAACACAGGCACGATCATCGCCGCGGTACTTGGCCTTGCCGTCAGTCAGGCCTCGGCAGAGACCGCGCACATCTTCTGGAAGGATCTACGCCCCGCGACGCAGGCGGTCGCCGAGGACGCCAACCTGCCGATGATCGCAGCCAAACTGCCCGATCACGGCGAGACCTTGTCGCTCAATCTCCAGGACAGGACCATTCAGTTGGCCGGCTATGCATTGCCGGTCGATCGCGAGGGCGACCTTGTCTATCAGTTCCTGCTGGTCCCTTGGACCGGCGCCTGCAGCCACATGCCGACGCCACCGCCGAACCAGATCGTGCTGGTCACGCCGACGCATCCCTACAGTATGTCGGAAGCATATGAGCCGGTCTCCGTTACCGGCGTGCTGAAGCCAGGCATGGAGAAAAGCCAGCTCTTCATCCTCGACGGCGTCTTGATCGTCCAGTCCGGCTACACCGTGCACAAGGCTGAGGTGGCGAGCACCGACACAGTGCCCGACGCCGTCACACTCCCGGTCAACTCCCCGTGGAATTTCCTCCACAAAAAGAAGAACTAAATCTCGCCGCTTCATGCATAGCAGGAAGCGGCGAGCGCCCGATGCTCAGGCCGCGTTGGCGCCCGACTCCTTGTCCAGGATCATATAGTCGAGCGGAATCTCGGTCGTGTACTTGATCTGCTCCATGGCGAAGGACGAAGACACGTCGCGGATCTCGATCTTGGCGATCAGCCGCTTGTAGAAAGCGTCGTAAGCGGCAATGTCAGGCACCACCACGCGCAGCAGATAATCGACGTCGCCGCTCATGCGGTAGAACTCGACCACTTCAGGAAATTCCTGGATGACTTCGGAGAAGCGTCGCAGCCATTCATGGCTGTGCGAATTGGTGCGGATCGAAACGAAGACGGTGACGCGCACATTGACCTTCTCGTGGTCGAGAATAGCGACGCGCCGCTTGATGACTCCCTCTTCCTCGAGCTTCTGAATGCGCCGCCAGCATGGCGTGGTCGACAGGCCGACTTTCTTGGCAACATCGGCGACCGCAAGCGTCGCGTCCTCCTGCAGGAGGCGGAGAATTTTTCTGTCTAGGCGGTCCATTGGGAGAACTCCAGGGGAATAGTTTCGCTATAATCCCCCTTATCAGGGCCTTTCACAAGAAAGAAATTCTGCCAACGGCGGCAAAAGCGAGTGATATCTTGCCGAATGCCTAGCCGATGCGATAGCGGATTTCCGACCGCAGGAAAGGCAGCAAATCCATTTCAAACCACGGATTCTTCTTCAGCCATCCGGTGTTTCGCCAGGACGGATGCGGCAGCGGCAGCACTTTTACGCTGGCGGCCGCGTCCCAGATGGCGCGCCAGTTTTTGACCGTTTCCGTCAGCGAGGGCCCGCGCGCCAGGCCCATGTGCCAGGACTGCGCGTAGCCGCCGATCGTCAGCACCAGGTCGATCTGGGGCATCAGCGCCATCAGCTCAGCGCGCCAGGCCGGCGCGCATTCGCGGCGCGGCGGCAGGTCGGCGCCCTTGGCATCCTGGCCGGGAAAGCAGAAACCCATCGGCACGATGGCGAATTTTCTTGTATCGTAGAACTCTTCGTTGCTGACGCCGAGCCAGTTCCTCAGGCGATCCCCGGAAGCGTCGGTGAACGGCATGCCCGATATGTGCACCTTGGTGCCCGGAGCCTGGCTGGCGAGCAGGATGCGCGCGCTCGACGACGGCCTCAGCACCGGACGCGGCTCATGCGGCAGGGGCCGACCGTGCGGCTGCTCGACACAGATACGGCAGGCCCGCACCCTGGTGGTGAGGCTTTCCAGCGCTTGGGTCATGCTTGGCAAGTCGTCCAAGTGCGGCCTCAGGCAGCGGCGCTTGGCCGGCTGGAGAGCGCAGCGTGCCAGCGCAGCACGTTCGCGCATTCCTCGGGCACCTTGATACGCGCCGGCTTCATGAAATCGATGGCGATCAGCCCGGTGATGTCGGCAACCGAATAGGCATCGCCGGCGGCGAATTCCCTGTCGGCCAGCTCACGATCGAGCAGATGCAGAAATTCGACGGCTTTGGGTTTGTTGGCCTCGCCCCATTCAGGAATCTGCGGCACCTCCCAATCCTTCATCGCCGGGTGGATGTGACGGAAGGCAGCGGCCACGCAGCTTAGGAGATTGAACTCCATGCGTCTTTGCCACATCTCGACCATGGCCTTGCCGAGCGCGCCTTTTCCGAACAGGGCGGGCTCCGGATGCAACTCCTCGAAATAGCGGCAGATGGCGATGGATTCGGTGATGATGGTGCCGTCGTCGAGCTCCAGCACCGGCAGCCGGCGCAGCGGATTGCGCGTCGCCACCGGCTCCTCGCGATGCTCCAGCGCGCCCATGTCAACGGGCACCAAGGGAACGGTCAGTCCCTTTTCCGCCAGGAAAACCCGGACCCGCCTGGGGTTCGGCGCGCGCCCGCCATCGAACAGCTTCATTCCATTCTCCGATCTTTCACCCGATCTTAGGGCGCACTTCAATGCATGTCGCCCAAAAGTGCGCAGCGGTTTTGGGAACGACATGCATCAAACAGAGCATCGCCAGAAGCGACATCCTCAGAAGCGAAAGAACTCGCGCAGCGCATCGCCAAGCGAAGCCAACGTGCCGTGCTTCTCTCGACCGGCTGATCGTGATGGCTGTCGCGCCAGTCCTGCGGCTCGTCGAAGGAGCCGGCCCAGATGCCGGCCTTGGCGACCCGCGCAACAGTCTCCTCGGTTTCGAAGTCGCCGAAGGCGACCGCCCATCCGGCCTGAACTTGCGCACGGTTGAGGTCCGTGTCGCCCGCCTTGCAGTCGCAGAGCAGCCGGCCGTACCGGTCGCGCTGCCAGCCGCTGCAGGAAACCGGCCTGCTGGCGATCAGCCGCACCAGCGACTGCCGCGCGAGCTTGCCGCAAGGGTAGTCGGCCCCATCCTTGCGGCCTGTCTGCATGTATTCCGGAGCGTCGATGCCGCGCATGCGGATGCGTTCGGCGCCGAGCGTGATCGAATCGCCATCATTGACGATGGCCGTGCCTTGCTCGTTGCGCGTCTCGAACCGGTCGAGCCGCGCCGCCACCAGGATGAACAGCCCAAGCAGAACCGCGGTCAGCGCGTAGTCCAGCAGCCTGCGCCAAAGGCTTCGCGGAGGCCGCGGAACATATCGCCGGCGCGGTCCTCGCGGCCAGGAACGGCTCATATGGCAAACAGTCTCTTAATCATTCGAACGTAGCTTAACGAACTGAAATCGCTGCGCGCAGAAATTGAACTTGGCATGCCTTTGCTACGCTCGGACACAGCGGACAAATTCATTGTGGACCGCAGGAAACCGCATCGCAACAGCGATGTGGCGCGCGCAGTGCGCCGGACGCGCGACCGCCTCTCGCAGCAGGCCGGCAATCTTGATTTCGACCGCGAGCTGCTCAAGCTCCATGCGCGCGCCATGGTGGTCAGCGCTGCGGCGATTCCTCTGCTTGTGCTTGCGGTGGCAGCCGTCGGCCGCTTCGCGGGCCTGGGTAACCAGGTCGCCATCTGGGCTCTCTTCACGCTGCTTTGCTACACAATCGTCACCTTCATGGCGCGGCGTGTCGAGCGTACGGAAGCGGCCGAGCTCGACCCGGTGCAAACGCGCCGCGATTTCCTGATCGGCCATGCGCTTTGCGGCCTCGGCTGGGCCTGGTTCGCATGGCTGGGCTGCGAAACATGCCAGGTCGACCAGTTCCATGTCGTCAAGGCCATGGTGCTTCTGGTCGCCATGGCGACGACCGCGGTCATGGCATCGTCGCTGGGCGGCGCCCTGCTCGCGACCTTCGCCGTTCCGGTCGCGGTCTATGCCTGTGCCGTCGCACGTGTTTGGACGCCGATCGAAGGGATCATGGCTGCACTTCTGGTCGCCGCCCTGCCCTTTTTCGGCTACGTCGCGCGCCATCTCAACCAGGCTTCATGGATGATTCTCTCCTTCCGCTCCGAAAAGGACGCGCTGATCGCCGAGGTTGAGACGGCGAAATCGATGTCCGACGAGGCACGACGGCGCGCCGAGGACGCCAATCTGGCGAAGTCGCGCTTCCTCGCCTCAATGAGCCATGAGCTTCGGACGCCGCTCAACGCCATCCTCGGCTTCTCCGAAGTGATGGCCAACGAGGTGCTCGGGCCGATGAGCAACCCGACCTATCGCGACTATGCGCACGACGTGCACGAATCCGGCCAGCACCTGCTCGACCTGATCAACGAGATCCTCGACCTGTCGCGCATCGAGGCCGGCCGCTACCAGCTCAACGAGGAGCCGGTAGTGCTGCTGACAATCGTCGAGGACTGTTGCCACATGATGGAGCTGAGAGCCCGCAACAAGGACATCCGCGTCATTCAGGAGTTCGAGACCACCTTGCCGCGCCTGTTCGGCGACGAGCGCGCCATCCGGCAGATCACGCTCAACCTGTTGTCCAATGCGATCAAGTTCACGCCGTCGGGCGGCGAAGTGCGCGTGCGCGTCGGCTGGACGGCCGGCGGCGGCCAGTACATCTCCGTCAAGGACAACGGCCCCGGCATTCCAGACGACGAAATCCCGGTGGTGCTTTCCGCCTTCGGCCAGGGCTCGATCGCCATCAAGAGCGCTGAACAGGGAACCGGCCTCGGCCTGCCGATCGTGCAGGGCCTGCTCGATATGCATGGCGGCGAGTTCGAGCTTCACTCCAAGCTGCGCGAAGGCACCGAGGCGATCGCCATCTTCCCGTTGAGCCGGGTGATGGAAGAACTGCCCGCGCTGCCGACCAAGGCCGTCGCCGCGCGCCGGCGCTAGGGCAATTTCAGAACCAGCGTAGCGGTTCTCCTAAAGCCGAACGGCTGCCGCCATGCCCGAGCTGGTGAGCGCTGTCGCCTTGACGAGACCGGCGGCAAGCCCAGCCCCCACTCCTTCGCCCTGATTGAGGCCGAGATCGAGCAAGGGCCGCAGGCCGAGCCGTTCGGCAACCTTGGCGTGGCCGGGCTCCGGCGACAGGCTTGCAAGCAGGCAATGGTCGATCGCGGAAGGATTGGCTTTGTGCAGAACCGCGGCGGCAGCCGTCGCGACGAACCCGTCGAGAAGCACAGGAATCTTCTGCATGCGGGCGGCGAGAATGGCACCGCAGATCGCCGCGAACTCGCGGCCGCCGACCCGGCGCAACGCTTCGAGCGGATCGCCGAGGCTGGCGCCGTGGAAGGCCAGCGCCCGATCGACCGCTTCCGCCTTGCGCGCCGTCATCGCCGCATCGGCGCCCGATCCCGGCCCGACCCAGCCGGCGCCCTTGCCGCCGAACAGCGCCGCGCTGAGAACGGCCGCGATGGTCGAATTGCCGACACCGAGATCGCCCAGGCAAAGAAGGTCGGCGCCGCCCGCGACCGCTTCCATGCCGAAGGCCATCGTGGCGGCGCAGCCGCGCTCGTCGAGCGCCGCTTCTTCCGTGACGTCGCCGGTCGGAATGTCCAGCGCCAGGTCGAAGACCTTCAGGCCGAGATCGTTGGCGATGCAGATCTGGTTGATCGCCGCACCTCCGGCAGCGCAGAGTTCAACGGCATTGGCGGTCGCCGAAACCGGCCGCGGCGAGATGCCATGCCTCACAGCGCCGTGATTGCCGGCGAAGATCGCCACAAGCGGCCGGTTGACGGCCGGCGGCGCGCGCCCGCTCCAGGCGGCGAGCCAGGCCGCGATGTCCTCGATCCGGCCCAGCGAGGCTTTCGGCTTGTCGGCCCGCGCGAACAGCGCGCGGACGCGGGTTTCGGCGGTTGCGTCCGCCGGCGGCAGTGTGGCCAGCAGAGTGCGGAAATCATCGAAAGGCTTTGCGGTCATGTCGGATGCGGTCTCTTTGCAGGAATAGGCAGCGGCATAGCCGCCTTGACCGCCCGGCACAACCGCCCGGCAATGCCGCGAAAGCGCCGATCGGCGGCGCATTGCGAAGGGCTTGCATTGGCTTTGCGGTTGCACCATGTGGAGTGAAGGCAAGAGAACAGCATGACCGCCATCGAGTCTCCCTGCATACTCGTCTGCTCGATCGACATGAAAACCGGCTTCTGTTTCGGCTGCGGCCGCACGCGCGATGAGATCGCCGGCTGGATCGCGATGACGCCGGTAATCCGGCGTGCGGTCATGGCCGAATTGCCGGCGCGGCTGGAGACGGTCGAACGCCGGCCCCGCCGCGAGACGCGGCGCGCCCGCATGGCGCGCGAGCGCGATATACTGTGAGAAAGGGCTGGCCGTGAGAAAGGGTTGGCCATGAACCGCCTGTTCTGGATCGTCATGCTGGTGATCGGCGCCGGGCTGATCCTGCTGATGATGAACGATTCCGCCGGCCGCACCTTCGGCATCGAGAACCACGATTTCAGCCGGCTGATCTGGGTTGGTGTCCTGGTAGCGGTGATCGGCGCCAGCCTCGTCCGCTCGGGCCGGCCACTCGGAGACATGGCGCGCAATTTCGGCGTCTGGGCGGCAATAGTGCTGGCGCTGATCGCCGGCTACCAATATCGCTACGAGCTTCAGGACGTTGCCAGCCGCGTCACGGCCGGCCTTGTTCCGGGAAGTCCGCTGGCGCTCGGGGTGGACAATGGCCGCGCCACCGTGACGCTCGACAAGGCCGACAATGGCCATTTCGAGGCCCGAATTCTCGTCAACGGCAGGCCGGTGCGCACGGTGGTCGACACCGGCGCGACCAGCACGGTGCTGACGGCGGAGGACGCCCAGGCGGCCGGCTTCAACCCGGCGACGCTGAGCTACACCGTGGACGTTTCGACCGCCAACGGCATGGCGCGCGCCGCTACGGCCAGGACCAACGAGATGGCGATCGGCGGGATCGTGCGCAAGGATATGCCGGTGATGATCGCAGCGCCGGGCATGCTCGAGCAAAGCCTGCTCGGCATGAACTTCATCAGCTCGCTGTCGGGCTTCGACGTGCGCGGCGACCGCATGATCCTTAGGGACTAGCTGCTCGACAAGGCGTCAGGCTGCTTCGGCCTCCGCCGTGAAATCTATTGCCGCGAACGCCGTTTCCAGCACTTCCGGCCCGGCGCCGGGCTTGTTGGCATCGGTGGACAGAATCTGCCGGTATCGGCGCGCGCCGGGAAGGCCATGGAACAGCCCGACCATATGGCGCGTGACATGACCGAGCCGCCCGCCCTTGTCGATGTGACGCGCGGCATAGCCGGCCATTGCATCCATGAGCGCCGCGTAGTCGAAAGCGACCCGCGCCTCGCCGTAAAATGCGGCATCGATGCCGGTGAGAATGCCAGGCGTATGATAGGCAGCGCGGCCGAGCATGGCGCCGTCGACATGGCCGAGATGGTCCGAAGCCTCGTCGAGCGATTGAATGCCGCCATTGATGCCGATGAATTGGTTCGGCTCCCTGGCCTTGAGCCGGTAGACGCGCGGATAATCGAGCGGCGGGATTTCGCGATTTTCCTTGGGGCTCAGCCCCTCCAGCCACGCCTTGCGGGCGTGCACCCAGAGCGCGTCGGCGCCCGACGCCAATACTCCGTCGGCCATCGTGTCGAGCGCAGGCTCAGGGTCCTGGTCATCGACGCCGATACGGCATTTGACCGTGACGGGGATCTTCACCGCCGCTTTCATCGCCGCGACGCAGTCCGCGACCAGCATCGGCGCCTTCATCAGGCAGGCCCCGAACGTGCCCGACTGGACGCGGTCGGACGGGCAGCCGACATTGAGGTTGATCTCGTCGTAGCCGAACGCCTCGCCGATCACCGCCGCTTCGGCAAGCTTTCGCGGATCCGAGCCGCCAAGCTGTAGCGCAACCGGATGCTCGGCATCGTCGAATCCAAGCAGCCGATCGCGTGCGCCATGGATGACGGCGTCGGCCACAACCATCTCGGTGTAGAGCAGCGACCTACCTGTCAACTGACGGTGAAAGAACCGGCAATGCCGGTCCGTCCAATCCATCATTGGTGCTATAGCAAGCAGTGGTTGCATCGCCTTTTGAGTTCTTTCCGCCACACTATCATCCACATTTGGTAGATGCGGGACCGTAATATTCTCTTTTAGTTTCATATAGTTCGAATGAACAGGGACAAAGGTCCCAGGATCGATTGGACCATTTCCTCTTCACATTTTTTGCAATAAAGCAACGGTCCGATTTTAACTTTCCACAAATAAGAGTAAACTTTTCGTACTCATGTTCTGAGCGGGAGGCGTACAGGCAGTTATGCCTGTTGGGAAGAGGGGCGGGGTTGAGTATGCCCTCATCATTGATCCTTGGTGCCCGCCGTTGGTGGGTTACCGATGCGCGCAGGACGCATCCCCCTAGAAATGCCTGACGGGGCACGGAGCGGGGGAGCGGCGGCCCCTTCAACACCCTCTACCCCCTTAGCCAACTTACTCAAACTTTGTTTTAACGGAAATGCGTGGCGTTGACGCGAGTCAGCGGATGCGCGTTCGCGCGGCCAGGAACCTAGCAGCGTTGGGGCTGCATTGCGCCTGTCGCATTCAAGCGGAGGATAATTATCATGGCTGTCACTATCAACGTGGTCGGCACGACCTCAATCGACGAAACACCTGACTTGCAGCAGGACGATATCAGCCTCAGCTATTTCCAGACAAATCATGCCAGTGCTCTTGCGGCGATCAACGCGGCTCTGGCTGCCGACACTCTAACGGTAGCCGACGCGATCGAAATCGCCGGCGACGAGAATGTCGATATCACGCTGACCAATGCGACGAGTCCGGTTCAAGGTCTCGGCTTCGTCGCGCTCGATTCGAACGGCCAGAATCCGGCCCCAGTCGACGGGCTGGACAGCGGCCAGCAAACGCTCGACGGCAATGAGATCTTTCTCTACACCGACCCGAACAATGACAACGTGCTCCTCGGCCGCGAGGGCTCGGGGACGACGGCGGACTCCGGCGGCCAGATCGTTTTCGCGGTCTATCTCGAAGAAGTTACCGACCAGAACAACGTGATCACCGGCGGCCAGCTTTGGACCGTGCTGTTCGAGCCACTGGCGCATCCGGTCGACACCGATCCCGATGATGTCGTGACGCTACCTGACACTCTGGGCGTTGCCGCCACAGGCGAGCAGAGCTTCAGCTTTGCGGGCGCTCCGGCCGGCAACAACCTTTTCATGGCGTTCGGAAGCTCCGCCGACGCATTGCTGGTGAGCGGCACCTCAGCCAGCCACACCGTCAACAGCAGCAAGGGCGGCGGCGCCACGACGCTCGGCACCGACTCGCAGGACGTGCGCGCCGGCAAAGGTCTGTACTTCACCTACGTTACCGGCATGGACCCGAGTTTCATCGCTCCGAACCTGTCGCACCAGGAGGCGACCACTATCAATGACATCGCCTTCACGGGCCTGCAGGATTCGGATGCGGCATCGCTCACCATCGTCAAGCTGACCGGCGGCACCAGCGTCTCGGTGAAGCTGACGGCGCTTACAACGGATGTCGAAAGCAAGGGAGACTACTTCCCAGGGCTCGCCGACGACACGGCCGTCACGATCACCCATGTCTATATCAACGGCACCGAGGTTTCGTTCACGACCAGTGGCGACGGCGTGATCGTGTCGGGCGTGCATGACAAGGACGTGATCAAATTCGAGACCGATGGTGATCACAACCGCGTCCTGGTAGAGAATGCTGAGGCGGCCGGATCGAACATCCACTTCAGCATCGGCGGATTCACAGTCGACAATGCGGTAACGGCGGCGGTGCCAGTCGGCGACCACCTCGAGTTCTACGATGACGGGCCGGCGAACGCGATCGCGGACACAGACGGTGACTATACGAACGGCGCCCAGGGGGTTTGGACGACCCACGATCCAGGCGCCGACGGGTTCGGCTCGTTGAGCATGACCTTCGACAGCTTCCAGATCGATAGCCATGGTACCGTCCAGACTACGGACGCCAACAGCGATTTCACGCAGACGGGCGATTTTACCTTCGACGGTTCGATCACCGCAGATTTCAACGGCGACGGCACCAACGAAATTGTCGATTTTACACTCACGCTTGATCCGAACAACGACAGTTACGCCATCACCGTCACGACACCTCCAGAGACCGTGACCACCTTCTCGACGGACCAGGGAAGTCTCGATGCGGGCGGACCGGATCCGGTGCGGACCTTGACCATCGGCAGCGAGGACGTCGTGTTCTCGGCGGTCAAGGCCGGGACCGATCCAGCTGACATAAAGGTGTTCCTCAATGCCAGCGAGGCTACCATCCAAGGCACGGCAACCTACCTCAGCCCAAATCAGATGAACGTCAGTACCGCGGGCATCGGGCTTGGTGACAACCTGTTCGAAGGCAACTCCATCGCCGGGATCGATGGCGCCACGACCTCTGGGGGCAAGATCGACGAAAGCTTCGTGGTCGACCCGGAAGGCACGGTGAGCAGCATGACCGTGTCCATCAACAACAAGACGAACGGCGGCTACACACCGAGCAATGAAGATCTCTTCTATCGCATCTACTACAGTGACGGCACAGTGAGCGCGGATCACAAGGTTGTCGCGGGCGATCTCACCGTTACCAGCTCAACGGCCAGCTTCACGATCGGCGATCCCAGCGGGTCGAACGATATCGACGCGGTCCAGCTTATCATGGGCAGGGGCACCATCAAGGTTCCCACCATCACCTTCACCGTGTCGACCGAGTTCTCGCCGCAACCTCTCGACCTGAACTTCACGGCCGATCTCTTCGATGGCGATCATGACAGCAGCACGGATCCATTCTCCGTCCATCTGGATCCCGCCACTGTTTGAACGTCTGAGAGCCCGCCCCACCAGGGCGGGCTCTCGCCCTTCAGGATCAAGCTTCGGGGCCGGAGCCCATAGCCGATGCTCAAGCAAACCACCAACTCTCGCCTTGCGCAGGTGATGAAGGCCGTCCGCAGGGAGTTCCCGCTGCTGATAATCCTGAGCTGCCTACTCAACCTGCTGCTTCTTGTTTCGACCATATACATGCTCCAGGTTTATGACCGTGTGCTTTCGACCGGATCCCTGGACACACTGTTGTGGCTGACCGCGATCGCTCTGTTCGCCATTGCTATTTATGGCGTGCTCGAACAGTCGCGGCGCATGGTTCTGGGCCGCGTCGCGGCCTGGGTGGACTGCGAGTTGAACGCTCCCGTACTCAAGCGCGCGATGGAGGCCCGCCTTGAAGGCGAAAACCTGCAGGGCGGAATCCGGGACGTTGGCAATCTCCGGAACTTCTATGGAAGCGACGCCGCGCAGGCTTTTCTCGATATGCCCTGGAGCGTCATCTTCCTCGTTTTCATGTGGGCGCTGCATCCGGCGATTGGCATTGTCGGCACGCTCGGCGCGGCTCTGCTCTTCGGGCTGGCTATCACCAACGATCTGTTGACAAGGGAGCGCCAGAAACGCTCCGCGGCCGACGCGCGCGCCAGCCAGGACAACGCCATCAAGTTCGTCGACGCCGGCGAGACGATCGGCCCACTCGGCATGGCGCGGCAGGTATTCGAGAACTGGCGTCTCCGCCATGCCGAGATCGCCGCGGAGCAGCAGTCGCTCCAAGACAAGACGACCGTGATCCTTTCCCTTTCCCGCAGCGTCCGCATCGCGCTGCAGGTGGCGATCCTGGGCGTCGGCGCCTACTACGTTCTTGCCGGCGCGATCACCGCCGGCGCGATGATCGCGGGTTCGATCACCATGGGGCGTGCGCTCGCGCCGATCGAACGCGCCACCGCTGCCTGGCGCGCCTTTGTGGCCGCGAGAGGAGCGCATGCTAACTTGCTACAGCTGTTCGAGCGCGTCGATCGCGACAGCAGCGAGCGCGTTGCGCTTCCCCGGCCGAAGGCCAGACTGTCCTTCGATGATATTTTCTATGTGCCTCCGGGCAGCACGGAGCCGTTGCTGCACGGCATCCGCTTCGCCCTGGAGCCCGGCGAGAATTGCGCGGTGGTGGGACCGTCCGGTTCCGGCAAGTCGACACTATGCCGCCTGGCCGTCGGCGCCTGGAAACCGGCAAAGGGTCATGTCCGGCTCGATGGAGCGGACGTGTTCGACTGGCACCCCGAGGATCTTGGTCCGTATATAGGCTACCTGCCGCAGCAGGTTGAGTTCCTTCCGGGCACCGTTGCGCAAAACATTGCCCGTTTCCGTGAAATCGACAGCAGCGCGCTGGTCCGTGCGGCCCAGATGGCAGGCGTGCATGAATTGATTCTCGCTTTGCCTGCCGGCTACGAGACCGACATAGCGCTGCACTCGCGGCGCATCTCGCAGGGTCAGCGGCAGCGGCTGGGCCTTGCGCGCGCTTTGTATGGCGCTCCGGCGCTTGTGGTGTTGGACGAACCCAACGCGAATCTGGACGAGGCGGGCGATAGAGCGCTCATCGAGACCTTGGCAACTCTCAAGCAGCTCCAGGTTACGGTCCTGATCGTCACCCATCGCGCCTCCGTGTTGAAATCCGCCGACAAGATCGCGGCGCTGGACCACGGTGCACTGGCGGGGTTCGGTCCGCGCGATCAAATGATTAGGCCAGTGCCGTCTTTGGTGCCTGCAAAGTTGCCAGTGCAGGCGGTTCCGTCTCAGGGGCAGCCTTCGCCCGCTGCCTCGGAACATACAATCTCCGCAGCGGAGTGAACCATGCAGGACTACCATGAAGCCGTACGTGCGATGATCACCTGGTTGGAAACCCTGCTGTCCGACATAAGCAAAGTTCTTCAATCGGCGTTCACCTCGCTTATTGCTGTCGTACATCGCCAGTTGGCTGTCTACGGCATCGAACTGAGTGACACTGCCATTATGCTAGCGATCGGCGGCGCGATACTTTTGGCGATCGCGATGCTTATCCGGCTGTTTGGTTCGGGATCTGCATCCGGGAGAACAGGTCAAGCCAGGTCTCTTGGGGACATCACGCGTTTCCCACGCCGGCTTGGCGTCGTGGCGACTGCTCTCTTTGTGCTGGCCCTGGGAGGCTGGAGTGTTTTGGCCCCTCTGGCCAGCGCGGCGCTGGCTCCCGGCATCATTAGCCCCGACGGCCACCGACAAACCGTCCAGCATCTCGAGGGCGGGATCATACGAACCATTCACGTTCGAGAGGGTGACGTCGTCAAAGCCGGGACGCCGCTTATCACACTCGACGATACGAGGGCCAAAGCGCTCGATGCGGAGTTCCGCGAGAGATCCTTGTATCTGCTGGCAAGCCAAGCCCGACTTGAGGCGGAGCAAACCGGTGCGCTTGACATAAGCTTCCCGGAGCAACTTCTCCTGGACTCGAACGAAATGAGGAAGATCGTCGATGGGCAACGGCAGTTGTTTCTCAGCCGACGCGCCGCGCATCAGGGGCGGTTGCAGATACTCGACGCACGCATTCGACAGCTGCAGGAGCAGAACGTCGGACTTCGGGAGATGATTGCAGCGGAAGACGAGCAGATCGCCCTGATCGATGAAGAAATACAGGGTATCCAGACACTTATCGACAAGGGGCTCGAACGCAAGCCAAGAGTGCTGGCGCTCCAGCGCGGGAGCGCCGAGGTTGCTGCCACAAAGGCGTCAAATCATGCCAAGATCGCCGAGAATGAACAACAGATCGGAGAAACGCGTCTGCAATTGGTCACGGTTGGCGAGGAACGCCAAGAGAAGATCGGTTCGGAACTCGCCGAAGTTCGCCGGGTTTTGGCGGAAGTCAAAGGCCAGCTGCCATCGCGCGAGGACATGCTCGTTCGAACTGTCATTCGCGCGCCGATCGATGGCACGGTGATGAACCTGAGAATCAACACTGAGACGGGCGTCGTCGCACCCGGGCAGCCGCTGCTCGATATCGTTCCCGACGGCAACCATTTGGTGATCGACGCCCGGGTGCGCCCCACAGACATCGAGCGCATTAGACCCGGAATGTCGGCACGAGTTGTCCTGACCGCATACAGGCAACGGAGTCTGCCCCTAATTCATGGCAAGCTACGCTCTATTTCCGCCGACGCCATGTCGGATGAGCGAACGGGACAGCCATATTTTCTCGCGAAAGTAGATGTCGTTCCTGAAGACTTGGCAGCCTTGCAGCAGGTGAAGCTCATCCCCGGGATGCCTGCCGAAATAATGCTGATGGATGGCGAACAGAGCGTATTCGCCTATCTACTTGGCCCTATCCTCGACAGCGCGGGGCGGAGTCTTCGTGAGAATTGAGATGCTTTGCTTACCCAATGCTGGCCCCGGTGCAGGCCTCCCTCACGCGCTCTTTCAGGGAGAATTGAAACAACAGGGTGCCAATGAAGACAAAACGCTACGTGGCGTTGGCCTTTAAGCCAACGCCTCGCAACATCGTGCGACCAGCAGCCAGGAGCTGCCACCAGACCGGCGGTCCTATCGCCTCATCGCCTCAGGGCGTAGACATTCTCCATGGACGCACCGCCCAGAGGCAGCGCCATGTCGTCGTCGAGAATCCGGGTGATGCGGGCAAAGCCGACAAAGGCTTTTCTCGCTTCCTCGGCCGACATCTTGCCAGCCATCGCCGCCGAGCAGCAATTCACGGCGCACTGATAAACCGGGCCGCGTCTTCCCGTAGGCCACTTCCGCAGGAATACCATCGCTTCGGAGACGCTGTCGACTTCCTCCAAGGGGTATCCCTGCCCACGCGCGATCCGCACTGGGGTAAAGAAATGCAAGCGATCCATCGTTATCCTCCCGGTCGACCGCAACGCGGCCGAACCGCATTAAACGCATGTCCAGGGGTTTGGTTCCAAACGAATTTGGTTGCTGGTCGAAAAAGTCTGGAACCGACGGCCCGCTGTGCGGACTCTGCAGCAAAAGGTCCGCCGACTCAAGCTACGATGCCGACTCGGAGCCGGCGACAACGAGGATTCTCATTGAATGTCTTTAAGGCGAAAGCCGGCAAATGGGTTGCTTGCCGGTTCCCCTGCGTCAGGCTTAACCTCGACGGTTAACGCGTGAGGGCGCGTTTTGCAAAAGGGGAACACTTGCAATGATCATACAAGGCGCATCGCCCGGCCTCTACAACGAGGATCTGGCTCCGGCAACGGTCAGGAACTGGGGACCGTTTTCGATCTTCAACGTCTGGACCTCCGACGTCCACAGTCTCTGGGGCTATTATCTCGCCGCCAGTCTGTTCCTGTTCTGCGGCGGCTTCGTCAACTTCATCATCGCCATCGGCATCGGCTCGCTGATCATCTACGCGTTGATGAACCTGGTCGGCTATGCCGGCGTGAAGACCGGCGTGCCCTACCCCGTGCTTGCGCGCGCCTCCTTCGGCATCTGGGGCGCCAACATCCCGGCGCTGGTGCGCGCCGTCGTCGCCTGCTTCTGGTACGGCGCGCAGACAGCCGCCGCATCGGGCGCGATCGTGGCGCTGCTGACCCGGCTGCAGTGGTTCGACGAGTTCAACAAGAGCTCGCATCTTCTCGGCCATTCCACCCTGGAAGTGATCTGCTTCGTCGTCATCTGGGCGCTGCAGCTTTTGATCATCCAGAAAGGCATGGAAACGGTGCGCCGCTTCCAGGATTGGGCCGGCCCCGCCGTGTGGGTGATGATGCTCATCCTGGCGATCTATCTCTGCGTGAAGTCGGGCACCTTCGCCTTCACCAGCGACATCCCGATGGACGTGCTGCTCGACAAGACCAAGGATGCCGGCGTGCCGGGTCAACCGGGATCGTGGACGGCCCTGTTCGCGGTGGCGGCGATCTGGGTGACCTATTTCTCGGCTCTCTACCTCAACTTCTGCGACTTCGCCCGCTACGCGCCGGACAATGCGGCGCTGCGCAAGGGCAACATCTGGGGCCTGCCCGTCAACCTCATCCTGTTCTCGCTGGTCGCCGGCGTCACCACGATCGCCGCCTACGACGTCTATCACGAGGTGCTGCTGCATCCCGACCAGATCTCGGCCAAGTTCGACAGCTGGTTCCTGGCGGCTCTCGCAGCGCTGACCTTCGCTGTGGCGACGCTCGGCATCAACGTCGTGGCGAACTTCGTCTCGCCGGCCTTCGACTTCTCCAACGTCTTCCCGCGCCAGATCGACTTCAAGAAGGGCGGCTATATCGCAGCGTTGATTGCACTCGTGCTGTATCCCTTCGCGCCCTGGGAAGGCAGCGCAGCCTCCTTCGTCAACATCATCGGCGCGACGATGGGGCCGATCTTCGGCGTGATGATGGTCGACTACTATCTCATCCGGAAGGGCGAGGTCGACGTCAACGCGCTCTACCTTGAGGACGGCGAGTTCCGCTTCCAGGGCGGCTGGCACGTCAACGCCTTCATCGCCGCCGGCATCGGCGCGATCTTCTCCTCGATCCTGCCCAACTTCACCAACTGGCTGCCGTCCTGGTGGGGCGTCTATGGCTGGTTCTTCGGCGTAGCGATCGCGGGTGCCGTCTATTACGTGCTGCGCACCATGGCGCTGGGCGCAGACGTCCGGACGGCAAAGGCTTGAAAATGAGGCAGTAGGCGTTAGGCAATAGGGAACGCACCCCTACTGCCTACTGCCTACTGCCTACTGCCTACTGCCTACCATCTCGGCCAGGCGACGCACCGTGTTCCAGTTGCGCGACGTGCCGACGCCCAAGCGCTTGTGATTGGCGGCCGCAAGCAGCCGCGAACTTGGCCGCTCGCGCGAAAAGACAAGCCAGATATCGCCGTCGACCGAAGCCACCTTTTCATCCTCGGCGGCATAGGAATGCAGCGCCTCAACAGCCTCGACCGGCGCCGAGCGGCGCATGACACGTACTGCCACCTGATCGGCGGTGTCCACGGATTCGGCGGGGAACGGATTGCCGGCTGCGAGCTTCAGCCAGTCTTCGGCGCCGCGCACGATGATGTCGACATGACGGCCGAAAGTCTCTTCGAAGGCCATCTCCAGCCGTCGCTCGAGATCGGGAATTTTGACCGTCCGCGCCTCGAAGACCAGATTGCCCGTCGCCACCAGCGTGCGGACATTCTTGAGGCCGATGCCTTCGGCCATCGCCTTGAGGTCGGCCATGACGACCCGCCGCCGCTCGCCCAGGATGATGCTGTAGAGCAGCGCGACATAGGTTTTCATGACCGGCCCAAGCCCGATCGCTCACACAAGCCGCGACTGTTCCACCGCCGCCGAAATGAAGCTTGCGAACAGCGGATGCGGCTCGAGCGGCCGGCTCTTCAGTTCCGGGTGGTACTGCACGCCGATGAACCAGGGATGGTCGGGATATTCCACCGTCTCCGGCAGCACTCCGTCCGGCGACATGCCGGCAAACACCAGCCCGCAATCCTCCAGCCGCTGCTTGTAGTCGATATTGACCTCGTAGCGATGCCGGTGGCGCTCGGAGATCTGCGTATCGCCGTAGATCTCGGCGATCTTCGAACCCTTGGCGAGATCGGCCTGGTAGGCGCCGAGCCGCATCGTGCCGCCGAGGTCGCCGCTCGCTCTGCGCTTCTCCAGCATGTTGCCCTTCAGCCACTCGGTCATCAGGCCGACGACGGGCTCCTCGGTCGGGCCGAACTCGGTCGACGACGCATGCTCGACGCCGGCGAGCGACCGCGCCGCCTCGATGCAGGCCATCTGCATGCCGAAGCAGATGCCGAAATAAGGCACCTTGCGCTCGCGCGCGAATTTCGCGGCCAGGATCTTGCCTTCCGAACCGCGCTCGCCAAAACCGCCGGGAACGAGGATGCCGTGCACCTTTTCCAGCCAGGGTGCGGGATCTTCCTTCTCGAAGATCTCGCTCTCGATCCAGTCGAGCTTCACCTTGACGCGGTTGGCGAGGCCGCCATGCGAGAGCGCCTCGATCAACGATTTATAAGCATCCTTGAGGCCGGTGTATTTGCCCACGACGGCAATCGTCACCTCGCCTTCCGGATTGTGGATACGGCTGGAGAGCGCCTGCCAGGGCTCCATGCGCGGCTTCGGCGCCGGGTCGATGCCGAAGGCGGCGAGCACTTCCGAATCTAGCCCCTCCTTGTGGTAGGCCATCGGCACGTCATAGATGTGCGGCACGTCGAGTGCCTGGATGACAGCGCTTTCGCGCACGTTGCAGAACAGCGAGAGCTTTCGACGCTCTTCCTTGGGGATCGGCCGATCGGCGCGCACCAGAAGAATGTCGGGCGCAATGCCGATGCCGCGCAATTCCTTGACCGAATGCTGGGTCGGCTTGGTCTTCAACTCGCCGGCGGTCGGAATGTAGGGCATCAGCGTCAGATGCACATAGACGGCGTTGTTGCGCGGCAGGTCGTTGCCGAGCTGGCGAATCGCTTCCAGGAACGGCATCGCTTCGATGTCGCCGACCGTGCCGCCGATCTCGCACAGGACAAAATCGTAGTCGTCATTGCCGTCGAGGACGAAATGCTTGATCTCGTCGGTGACGTGCGGGATCACCTGCACGGTGGCGCCGAGGTAATCGCCGCGCCGCTCGCGCTCGATGATGTTCTTGTAGATGCGGCCGGTGGTGATGTTGTCCTGCTGGTTGGCCGAGCGGCCGGTGAAGCGCTCATAGTGGCCGAGATCGAGATCAGTCTCGGCCCCGTCATCGGTCACGAACACTTCGCCATGCTGGTAGGGCGACATCGTTCCGGGGTCGACATTGAGATAGGGATCGAGCTTTTTGATTCGCGCGCGATAGCCTCGCGCCTGCAGGAGAGCCCCAAGAGCTGCTGCGGCGATGCCTTTTCCGAGTGAGGAAACCACGCCGCCTGTGATGAATACATATCGCGCCATGGGAGTCATCGCTTAACGCGGCCTGATTGATTCCGCCAGAGAAAAAACCGCCGCGAAGGCTTTTTCCCAAAATGGCCTCGGTACCCGTGACGGGCATTTCACTGACGCAAGTCGCCCAAAATGCGCAGCGGTCTTGGGCGATAAGCTTCAAAACAAAGACTCAAAACAAAAGGGCCGGCGGTGCCGGCCCTTTCGGCAGTTTATCTCAACGCGTCAGATGATCACGACCTTGGTGCCGATCTTGACGCGGCTGTAGAGGTCCATGACGTGCTCGTTGATCATGCGGAAGCAGCCGTTGGAGGCGCTGGTTCCGATAGACTGCGGCGCGATCGTGCCGTGGATGCGCAGATGCGTGTCCTTCTTGCCGTCATAGAGGTAGATGGCGCGCGCACCGAGCGGGTTCTCGCCGCCGCCCGGCATGCCGTCCTTGTATTGGCCATAGTGCTTCGGCTCGCGCTTCTGCATGTCGAGCGTCGGGATCCAGCGCGGCCATTCCTGCTTGTCGCCGACGGCCACCGTGCCCTTGAACTGCAGGCCTTCGCGGCCGACCGCGATGGCATAGCGGCGTGCAGTGGAAAATGACTCGACGAGGTAGAGGCGGCGGGCACTGGTATCGATCACAATGGTGCCCGGCTCATAGCCGGTGAACGTGACGTCCTGCGGAACGAATTCCGGCTTCACCTTGAACGGCCGCTTGGCATCCTTCTTGGCGAGCGCCGAATCGAGCGCACGGGTCTCGGGAAGATAGCTGATCGAGGACACGGACTGCCCGCCGAACAGGCCAGCGAACAGGCCGCCGCTGCTCGTCTGCCTCTGGCCCGGCTGCTCGCTGCGCAGCTCACCATTGTTGCCCGTGGCCGTGACGTTCATCGCCTCGGCCGGGATCGGTTCGTCGGCTTGGATCGGTGCGATCGGCGCCAAGGGCTCGAGCGGTGCGATGATCCGCACGGTCTTCTTCACCGGCATGGCATCGGCCACTTCCATTGATGCTGCCGACCCTTTCTTGGCAAGCCATTCCTGACGCGCCGCATCCGCCTTGGCCTTGGCCGCCTCGCGCATCGCCAGCTTGCGGGCTTCGAGCGCCTTGGCCTTGGCGGCTTCCTTGTCGGCCGCGATCTTGGCCTCGAGCTTGCTGATCTGCGCGAGGTCCTCTGAAGTCGGGTTTTTCTTCTTCTTGAGAAGCCTTAGCTGCGATGCGTCGCTCTTGGCGGCGACGGGGATGGCGTCGGTCTTTTCTACCGACGGCGAAGCGGCCAGGTTTGCCGGCGAGGCAAGGGCCGCGGAACCCATGCCGAATACGGCACAGAATCCCAAAAGGATGAAGCTGCGAAGCTGCATGGCGAAGATCCGATCGTTCAATGCTTGTTGCCCACGGCGTCGCCCGGCGTCCCCCAAGGACGCCGAAAAGTGCCGCGCGCAATCTATAGTCGATTAGCCAGCGCGCCCTCAAGCTGAGCGACGCGCTACGCTTGGTTGAATCTTCGTGATCAAGCAGCATTTGCCGCGACTGTGTTCAAAGAACAACAGATCGCGGCAGCAATGCTTGCCCGGCTACTGGTTCGGAACCTGCGGAGTGACCGGCAAGGTAACGCCGTTCGTGGCCGGCGGCGTGGTCGGATTCGCCGGCGCCGGCGTGGCGGGAGCAGTGGCCGGAGCCGTAGTGGTGCCGCCATTCGACAGCGGCGTCGTGGTCGTCGTGCCGCCTGACGGGGCCGCCGGCTGCGAGCTGCCCACCGGACCGTTCGAGCCCGGCAGTTGGTTGAGCACACCCTTGCCGGCATTGTTGGTGGTCGAGGCCGGCGTGCGATCGAGAATGTCGATCGGCTTCTCGCCGTATCGGGCGATGATGGACAGGGCGAGCGAAGTCACGAAGAACGCCGCGGCCAGGATTGCCGTTGCGCGGGTAAGCGCATTGGCGGCACCCCGCGCCGTCATGAAACCGGAACCGCCGCCGATGCCGAGACCACCGCCTTCGGAGCGCTGCAGCAGCACCACGCCGACAAGGGCGAGCACGACCATGAGGTGAACGACGATCAGTACGGTTTCCATAATTTATCCTGGCGAGGCCGTGCTCGGCCGCGCATACGACCGGTGATTTGGAGGCGGCTCCTTACAATGCTTTGACGGCATTTCCAAGCCCGTGGCCGGGAATATGGGGAGCAATCCGGCCATTGCAACGATTTGGGCCCGCGTCCCCTGCCTCTCTGGCGCGTGCTTGCGGCTAGGAGATGTTCATATAGGCTTCCGCAATGGCGAGGAAGTCGGCCGCCTTCAGGCTTGCGCCGCCGACCAGCGCGCCGTCGACATTCTCGACGCCAAGCAGTTCCACCGCATTGGACGGCTTGACCGAACCGCCATAGAGAATGCGCATCTTGGCCGCGGCATCGCCGAGCAGCGCGATGAGCTTGCCGCGGATATGCGCGTGGGCCTCGGCGACGTCGGCGGCGGTCGGCGTCAGGCCGGTGCCGATCGCCCAGACGGGCTCATAGGCGATGATGGTGTTGGCGGCGGTGGCGCTCGGAGGCACGGAACCGTTGAGCTGGCGCGACAGGACATCGAGCGTCGCGCCCGCCTCGCGTTCGGCGCGCGTCTCGCCGATGCAGATGATCGCCACCAGCCCTGCCCGCCAGGCCGCCGACGCCTTGGCGTTGACGATCGCGTCGTCGTCGCCGCATTGCTCGCGGCGCTCGGAATGGCCGACGATGACGTGGCTGGCGCCGGCATCCTTCAGCATCTCGGCCGAAATCTCACCCGTATAGGCGCCGCTCTCCTTGGGATGGCAATCCTCGCCGCCGGCGCGAACCGGCGTGCGCGAAAGGATCTCGGCGGCTTGGTGAAGCAAGGTCGCGGGCACGCAGACCAATGCTTCCGTCTCCGCATCGAGCCCGCTCATGAAGCCGTTGCCGATCATCCTCAGCTCGTTGAGCGAGGCGCTGGTACCGTTCATTTTCCAGTTGCCGGCGACGAGCGGACGGATTCCAGGGGTCATGGGGTCGGTTTCTCCAGGCGACATAAGGCAGCGCCCTCACTACCAAAATCAGGCCACAAAGCAATCGACAGTGAGCCGGAAGGACGCTATTGCGCTTGTTTCAGACTCGGCGCATGCGAAAATGCGCAAAAATCGGAAGTTAGCATGCTTGGTTTATTGAGAAGCGCGGCGAGCACCTGGATCGCGAAGGCGTTGCTGTCGTTGCTGGTGGTGAGCTTTGCCGTCTGGGGTATTTCCGGGCGCCTGTCGGGAACCTTGGCCGGCCATCATTCCGTGATCACCGCCGGCGGCACAACGGTGTCGATCAATGAGTACCGCCTCGCCTACGATCGCCAGATCAATCTGTTGTCGCAGCAATACGGCCAGCGCATCACGCGGGAGCAGGCGAAGCTCCTCGGCATCGACAACCAGGTTCTGGCGCAACTCGTTTCGGGCGCCGTGCTTGACGAGCAGGCGCGCAAGCTGGGGCTTGGCCTTTCCAAGGATCGGCTGGCCGAGTTGACGCGCGAGGATCCGGCCTTCAAGGGCCCGAGCGGCCAGTTCGACCGCAGGACCTTCGAATATCTGCTTCGCCAGGTCGGCATGCGGCCCGAGGACTATCTGAAGAACCGCTCGCAGGTGGCAGTGCGCCAGCAGATCGTCGAGGCGATTTCCGACGGTCTCAAGGCGCCGCAGACCTTCCTGAAGGCTGTCGCGCTCTATCGCGGCGAGGACCGCACGATCGATTATCTCGTTTTGCCGAAGACGCTTGTGCAGCCGATCGAGGCGCCGGCTGACAGCGCGCTGAAAACCTATTTCGAAGCCAACAAGAAGAACTACGCCGCGCCGGAATACCGCAAGTTCTCCTATATCCGGCTGGAGCCGCAGGACATCATGGACCCCACGGCGGTGACCGACAGCCAAGTCGCCGACGACTACAACAAGAACAAAGCGCGATACACCACGCCTGAAATGCGCACCATCGAACAGCTGGTGTTCAAGACGCCGGATGCGGCCAAGGCGGCATATGACTCTCTGAAGACCGGCGCTACCTTCGACAAGATCGTCACCGCCGAAGGCAAGACCCAGGCCGACACGCTGCTCGGCATGCTGGCCAAGGATAAGATCGCCGACAAGGCGGTCGCCGACGCTGCCTTCTCGCTCAACGCCAACGAGGTCAGCCCCGTGGTCCAGGGCGCCTTCGGCCCGGTGCTGCTGCGCGTCACTGAGATCAAGCCGCAGGTGGTGAAGCCCCTCTCCGAAGTGTCCGACCAGATCCGCAAGGACCTGGCGCTCGGCGAGGCGAGCCGCATCCTGCTCGACGTCCACGACAGCTACGAGGACACCCGCGCCTCGGGCGCCTCGCTTGCCCAGGCGGCAGAAAAGCTGAAGCTCAAGGTCGTCACTATCGACGCCATCGACCGCACCGGCCAGCGGCCGGACGGCACGGTCGTCAACGACCTGCCGCAATCGGCGGATCTCATCAAGGCGGTCTTCGAGGCCGAGCCGAACACGGAGAATGAAGGCCTGACCACCGCCGACAACGGCTTCGTTTTCTACGAAGTCCAGTCGATCACGCCGGCGCGTGACCGCGCGCTGGACGAAGTCCGCCAGAAGGTGGCTGCCGACTGGACGGCCGCCGAGACCGACAAGCGGCTCGACGCGAAGGCTGAGGAGTTGGAAAAGCGCCTCAAGGCCGGTACGACGCTCGACGTGATCGCGGGCGAGCTGAAACTCGAGAAACAGACCAAGCGCGGCCTGAAGCGCGAAGCCGACGATGCCGATTTCGGCAAGGAAGGTGCTGCGGCCATGTTCGGCGTCGGCGAAGGCGGTACGGGTCTGATCCCCTCGCCCACGGGCGACGGCCAGATCCTGTTCAAGGTCGCCGAGGTCTTTGAACCGGCCGGCGCCGATGGCAGCTCCGTCCCGGACGATGCGCAGAAATCCTTCAGCGCCGGCATATCCGACGATCTGCTCGACCAGCTGGTGGCGCAGCTGCAGTCGCAGTATGACGTTCGCATCGATCCGGCCGCCGTTTCCCAAGCACAGACACGATGAGCGCTCTCAAGACACACATAGCCAAGGTCGCCACCGGCACCGCGCTCTCCTTCGAGGAGGCGCGCGAGGCCTTCGACATCATCATGTCTGGCGATGCGACGCCGGGCCAGATCGGCGGTTTCCTGATGGCGTTGCGCGTGCGCGGCGAAGCCGTAAGCGAGATTTCCGGCGCCGTGGCCACCATGCGCGCCAAGATGCTGCGCGTCGAAGCTCCGCATGGCGCCATCGACATCGTCGGCACCGGCGGTGACAATTCGCACAGCGTCAACATCTCGACCGCCTCGGCCTTCGTCATCGCGGCGGCGGGCGTTCCGGTCGCCAAGCACGGCAATCGCGGCCTGTCCTCACTGACCGGTTCCGCCGACGTGCTGACGGCGCTCGGCGTCAAGATCGACATTCCGCCGGAGACGATCAGCCGCTGCATCCACGAGGCCGGCGTCGGCTTCATGTTCGCGCCGGCGCATCATCCGGCAATGAAGCATGTAGGCCCGATCCGGGGTGAACTCGGCACTCGCACGATCTTCAACCTGCTTGGTCCGCTGTCCAATCCGGCCGGCGTCAGCCGCCAGATGGTCGGCGTCTTCCTGCCGGAATGGATCACGCCGGTGGCCGAGACGCTGAAGGCGCTTGGGGCCGATCACGCCTGGGTCGTGCACGGCGACGGCTACGACGAGATCACCACCACCGGCGAGACGCAGGTGGCCGAGCTCGCCGGCGGCGAAATCCGCGGCTTCACGCTCACCCCGGAAGCGGTGGGACTGAAGCGGCACAGCAAGGAAGAGCTGCGCGGTGGCGATGCGGCCTATAATGCCACGGCATTGCGCGATATGCTGGGCGGCGATCCCGGCGCCTATCGCGACACGGTGCTGATGAATGCCGGCGCCGGGCTGGTGGTGGCCGGCAAGGCGACGACGTTTGCCGACGGTATTGAGGCCGCCGCGCAAGCCATCGACAGCGGCCGGGCGCTCGCGGTGCTCGACAAGCTCATCGAGATTTCGAACGGTTAGAACCTTGTCCGACATACTGCGCAAGATCGAAGCCTATAAGCGTGAAGAGATCGCCGCGGCGAAGCTCAGCGCGCCGCTTGCCGGTATCAAGGCCAAGGCCAAGGATACGGAGCCGCCGCGCGGCTTCCTCGCGGCGCTCGAGACCAAGCGGAAGGCTGGCGGCTTCGCGCTGATCGCCGAGATCAAGAAGGCCAGTCCCTCCAAGGGCTTGATCCGCGCCGACTTCGATCCGCCGGCGCTCGCCAGGGCATATCAGCAGGGGGGTGCTGCCTGCCTTTCGGTCCTGACCGACGCTCCGTCCTTCCAGGGCGCGCCGGGCTTTCTGACCGCGGCGCGCGCCGCCGTCGGCCTGCCCGCCCTGCGGAAGGATTTCCTCTTCGATCCATACCAGGTCTATGAAGCCAGGGCCTGGGGCGCGGACGCGATCCTCATCATCATGGCAAGCGTCGACGACGCTTTGGCCAGCGAGCTCGAAGCGACGGCCTGCGAACTCGGCATGGACGCGCTGGTCGAGGTGCATGACGAGAAGGAAACGGAGCGCGCGCTTCGCCTCTCGTCACGGCTGATCGGCATCAACAATCGCGATTTGAGGACGTTCGAGACCAGCCTCGACGTTTCCGAGCGGCTTGCCGCCATGGTGCCGGCCGACCGGCTGCTGGTCAGCGAGAGCGGCATCTTCACCCATCAGGATTGCCGCCGGCTGGAAAAGAGCAAGATCGGCACCTTCCTCGTCGGCGAGAGCCTGATGCGGCAGGCCGACGTGGCAGCCGCGACCTCGCTTCTGCTGACGGGCAAGGCGCCGGCCGAGGCCGTTTGAGGATGCCTGAGCTTACCCATCTCGGCGCCAAGGGCGAAGCCAACATGGTCGATGTCGGCGACAAGGCCGAGACGACACGCACGGCAATTGCCGAAGGTTTTGTTTCCATGCGGCCGGAAACACTGGAGATGATCCTCGCAGGCGACGCCAAGAAAGGCGACGTTCTGGGCACGGCGCGCATCGCCGGCATCATGGCGGCCAAGAAGACGCATGAGCTGATCCCGCTCTGCCATCCATTGCTTCTGACCAAGGTCGCCGTCGATATCGAGCCCGACCGCACGCTCCCCGGCCTAAGGGTGACCGCGCTTGCCCGCGTCACCGCCAAGACTGGGGTGGAGATGGAGGCGCTGACCGCGGCGTCGGTCGCCTGCCTCACCATCTACGACATGGCCAAGGCGGTGGACCGCGCCATGGTGATTTCCGGCATCAGGCTGGTCGAGAAGACCGGCGGCAAGTCGGGCGACTACAAAGCCGCCAAACATGGGGCAGGTTCTTAAGATGGCGCTGGTTCCGGTCGCCGAGGCGCTCGAGCGCCTGTTGGACGGCGCAACCGCGTTGCCTGGCGAAAGCGTTCCAATCGCCGAGGCGGCCGGTCGGGTGCTGGCCGAACCGGTGGTGGCGCTGCGCACGCAGCCACCGTTCAATGCGTCAGCGATGGACGGTTATGCCGCACGCTTTGCGGACGTGGCCTCGGCTCCGGCGCGACTCTCCGTGATCGGCATGGCGCCCGCCGGAAGCGGCTTTGCCGGCTCCGTCGGCAAGGGCGAGGCCGTGCGCATCTTCACCGGCGCGCCGCTCCCCGAAGGCGCCGACACCGTCGTCATCCAGGAGAATATCCGCGACCTCGGCGGCGGCGGCATCGAAGTGACCGAGCCGACCGCGCAAGGACGCAATGTCCGTCGCCGTGGGCTCGACTTTGGCCAGGGCGACCTGCTGCTCGAAAAAGGTCGCCAGCTCGATCCCGCGGCGCTTTCGCTGGCGGCGTCCGCCAACCATCCAAGCCTCAATGTGGTGCGTCGGCCGCTGGTTGCCATCATCGCCACGGGCGACGAGTTGCTGCCTCCCGGCAGCGCGCTCGGCCCCGACCAGATCATCTCGTCCAATGCCTATGGCGTCACAGCCACGGCCCAGTCGGTTGGAGCGCGCGCGCTCGACCTCGGCATCGCCGCCGACCGGCAGCACGCGATCGCGGCTTTGGTCAAGAAAGCGGTCTCAGCAGGCGCCGATATCATCGTCACTCTCGGCGGCGCCTCGGTCGGCGACCACGACCTGATCCACGACGTGCTCACCGGCGAAGGCATGCAGCTCGATTTCTGGAAGATCGCCATGCGTCCCGGCAAACCGTTGATGTTTGGCCGGCTTGGTAACATCCGCTGCCTTGGCCTGCCTGGCAATCCGGTGGCGAGCCTTGTCTGCTCGCAATTGTTCCTGAAGCCGCTTCTGGCGCGGCTGGGCGGCCGCAATTACCGACAGGACATCCGCACCGCGCGGTTGGCTGCCGCGATGCACGCCAACGATCTCAGGCAGGACTATGTGCGGGCCGTCGTGCGCGAGGAGGCCGGACAGTTGGTCGCGACACCGTTTGGCATCCAGGATTCCTCGATGCTGAGAATGCTTGCCGAGGCTAATGGCCTGATCGTGCGTGAGCCCTTCGCCCCGGCGGCGGAAGCCGGCGCCGAATGCAGCGTTCTGATGTTACGCTGAACAAAACGTCAACACATTCACTAAACTTTAAACGGTTGCGGAACACAACTGGAACAGATAGTGTTTGTTCTGGGTTTGTTTTCTGATTCTGGTTTCAGAACCCATGGGGTCGCCATGCTGACGCGCAAACAACATGAACTGCTGATGTTCATCCATGAACGGCTCAAGGAAAGCGGCATTCCGCCGTCTTTCGACGAGATGAAGGAAGCGCTCGACCTTGCCTCGAAGTCCGGCATCCATCGCCTGATCACGGCGCTGGAAGAGCGCGGTTTCATTCGCCGGCTGCCGAACCGGGCGCGCGCTCTTGAAGTCCTGAGGCTGCCCGATTCGATCGCGCCCGGCCTCAATGCGGCGAAGAAATTCTCGCCGAGCGTCATCCAGGGCGGCCAAGGCAATCTCGGCCGGCAGATCAAGCCTGCGGCGCCCTCGCGCACGCCTACGCCCAGCAATGACGACGACGCCGTTTCGGCCGTGTCCATTCCGGTTATGGGCCGCATCGCAGCGGGTGTGCCGATCGATGCCATCCAGCACCAGACGCATTCGATCACGGTGCCGCCGGACATGATCGCGGGCGGCGAGCACTACGCCCTGGAGGTCAAGGGCGACTCGATGATCGAGGCGGGCATCTTCGACGGCGATACGGTGATCATCCGCAACGCCAACACGGCTAGCCCCGGCGAGATCGTGGTGGCCCTTGTCGACGACGAGGAAGCGACGCTGAAGCGCTTCCGCCGCAAGGGTGCCTCGATCGCGCTCGAGGCCGCCAACCCGGCCTATGAGACCCGCATCTTCGGTCCCGATCGCGTCAAGGTGCAGGGCAAGCTCGTCGGGCTCATCCGCCGCTACTGAGTGGCTGGCTGCGTGGTCTGTGGCTTCTCAGGCTTCTTGTAAGGCGCTAACCCTCTCGCCTCGCGCGAGTAGCGCCGCTGTTCGTGCCAGGGGCGGTACGGTTTTTCGACGGCATATTGAATAGTTGGTCGCGCCGTCGCCGATTGCGGGTCGAAGAAGACGGCAGCACTGCCGTCACGCGCAAGCTGGCGCTTGGTGACGACGAGAATGCGCGGATCGCGGCAAGGATTGTAGGCCGTTGCGTCATTGATGACGATGAGGTCGGCGAAGCCGCAGGCCGGGCGAGCGCTGTTGCGATTTTCCGCCAACGCGACGATCGCGCCGGATGGGTGCCGGCCAATGCAGAGATCGCTCGTGCAGTAAAAGGGCGATCCCGGCGGCAGGTCGACGGGGTCGGCAATATCCAGCGCGCCTTTCGCAAATGTCTCCGGCGGCACGATTGTTTCGGCCTTGAGCGCGCGTTTCCAGTTCTCGGTGGTGAACTCGTTGGAGCGGGCACGGTTGACGGCGAGCTCGCCGCCGCCGATCGGCATGGCCACCAGATGCGCATCCTCCGAGATCAGCAGGTCCGGCGTGCGCACCTGCGGGATGGTCAGCAAGGCCGCGACTGCGAAAGGAATTGCGGCCAGCCTGAGCCAGGTGGTCGCCATAGTGCCGATGACGAGCGCGATCGTCGCCAACAGCACCGAGTGGATCGAGATCAGCCCCACGGCATCGACCGGCGACCATTCCGAAATGCACGCCGAGATCGCGATCATCGCCGTCAGGCCCTTGCCCATCACGTAGAGGAAAGGCCCGTCGAAGCCGAAGGGCATCATGACCGCGCTGGCGACAGCGAGGAACATCACGACCGTGACGATCGGCATGATCGCCAGATTGGCCAATAGGCTGAGTGGCGAGACGCGCTGGAAGTGCCAGATGGCAAACAGCGCCGTGGCACTTCCGGCGATGATCGACGTCAAAGCAGCGCCACCCGCTCCGGCTGCGAGCTTTCTGGACAGGAAGCCGACGAACGAGCGCTTGATCGGCGGCGCTCTCACTTTGTCGGCGCGGTAGTCGGCCCAGCCGGCGTAAGCGCCGACAAGGGCGGCCGTGGCTGCAAACGACATCTGGAAGCTCGGCCCAACCACTTCATGCGGCGACACCAGGATGACGGCAATGGCCGAGATCGCCAGGTTGCGCATCGTCAGCGCCGCGCGGTCGAACAGCACGGCGACCAGCATCACCGCCAGCATGATGAAGCTTCGCTCGGCCGGCGACCACCACGCCGGAGATGACGAGATAAGCGGCGATCGACACCAGCGCGATTGCCGCTGCGTATTTCTTCACCGGGCGCCGTGACGAAAAATCCGGAAACAGCGCGAACGCACCGCGCAGCAGAAGCATGACCGTGCCGGCGACCAGCGCCATGTGCAGGCCGGAAATCGAGATGATGTGATAGATGCCCGTCCGCCGCATCGCTTCGTTGATGTCCTCGGGAATGCCGGCGCGAACGCCGACGATCAGCGCCGCGGCGATCTCGCCTTCAGGACCGCCGACGGTGCTTCTGATATGATCGGCAATGTTTTCGCGCGCGTTCTCAATCGTCGAGGCGATGTTCGTCTCGGCGGGCGGGTCGGTTGTCGGAACGACTTTGGGATCGTCGAGGAAAAACCCGCTGCCTCCGATGCCGGAAAAATAGCTGTCGAAGGAAAAGTCATAGCTTTCGGGGCGGACCGGTCCGGTCGGCGGCAAAAGCCGTGCATAGCCCGTCACCAGCGATCCTGCCTTCATGTCGGGCGGGATCCTGCGCGCCGAAAGCCTGACGCGGTCCGGAGCGTAGCGCAGCTTCGGGTGCGCGGTCGAGACGAGGTCGATCGTCAACCTGACGCGGCCATTGGCCATCTCCTCGGCAACGACGACGCGCCCCGTCAGCCGCGTCTGGATCTCGGAACCGAGCATCGGTGTTGCGACCCGCCATGTCTCGACCTTCGCGGCGACAAAGCCCAAGGCGCAAAACAGCGCCGCCATGAAGACGAGATGCGTCTTCTACCAGGAGCGGGATACCGCTGCGCAGACAGCCATCAGCGCCACCGCCGCCAGCGGCCTGTAGAGATCCGGCTCGGCATTCAGGGAAAAATAGAGGATCACGCCGGCGGCCAGGAACACCGGCACCAGCAGGAAGCCGACGCCGCGGTCGAGTTCGGTGGCGGCCGCGACGGCGGCGCTCCGGCGAAACGCGAAAAACGAGGCGCCGCGGAACTGCCGGCGGATCCGGTCGATGGCTGCCGGCGGAGACGTCGGGCGGGCGGGGGCGCCGTCGGGCGACGGAACCTCCGCAGGCGGGTGTCGCTCGGGGAGCAAAACCGGTGCTGCTTCAGCAGGCATTGTGCCGGCAAACAGCAGGCGCTCGCTGACGCCAGCCGTCGTCCCCTCGCCCTCCTCCGCACCCCGGCCACGTCCAGCCATCGGGTCTGCCCCTTGCGCCCCAGACCTCCTATGCTACATCAACGCCGACCGCGCGAAAGTCCGCGCAATCACGCCCGCTTCAGTGCTTCCTCGAGAGTTCCATGTCCGACAAGGTCGTCACCCGCTTTGCCCCCTCGCCAACTGGCTACCTGCATATCGGCGGGGCGCGCACGGCGCTGTTCAACTGGCTTTACTCCAAGCACACCGGCGGCACGATGCTGCTGCGCATCGAGGACACCGATCGCGAACGCTCCACCGACGCTGCGACGGCTGCCATCCTGGACGGACTGACCTGGCTCGGCCTCTCATGGGACGGCGAGGCCGTGTCGCAGTTCGAGCGCGCGCCACGCCACCGCGAGGTGGCCGAGGAGCTCGTGCGCCTGGGCAAGGCTTATTACAGCTATGAGACGCCCGCCGAGTTGGAGGCGATGCGCGAGGCGGCGCGGGCCAAGGGCCTGCCGCCGCGCTACAACGGCCAGTGGCGCGACCGCGACCCGTCCGAGGCGCCCCCCGGCGTCAAGGGCGCCATCCGCATCAAGGCCCCGAAAGAGGGCGAGACGATCGTGCACGACCGCGTGCAGGGCGAGGTGCGCTTTCCGAACAAGGACCTCGACGACTTCATCATCCTGCGTTCGGACGGCAATCCGACCTACATGCACGCCGTCGTCGTCGACGATCACGACATGGGCGTCACCCACATCATCCGCGGCGACGACCACCTGACCAATGCCGCGCGCCAGACCGTGATCTACAACGCCATGGGCTGGACCGTGCCGTCGATGTCGCACATCCCGCTGATCCACGGCGCTGACGGCGCCAAGCTGTCGAAGCGCCACGGCGCGCTCGGCGTCGAAGCCTATCGCGCGATGGGCTATCTGCCGGAGGCCCTGCTCAACTATCTGGCGAGGCTCGGCTGGAGCCACGGCGACGACGAGGTGATGTCGATCAAGGACATGATCTCCTGGTTCGATATCGGCGACGTCAACAAGGGCGCCGCACGCTTCGACTTCGCCAAGCTCGAGGCGCTGAACGGCGTGCATATGCGCAAGATGGACGACAGCGCTCTCTTCGACGTCTTCGTCGCCACCCTGCCCTATCTCGAAGGCGGCCCGGCGCTCGCGGCCAAGCTCGATGACAGGCGCAAGGCACAACTGCTTGCCGCCATGCCTGGTCTCAAGGAGCGCGCGAAGACGCTGGTCGAGCTCGTGGACGGAGCCGCCTTTCTGTTCGCCGAGCGGCCGCTGCAGCTTGAGGAGAAGGCCGCCGGATTGCTCGGCATTGATGCGCGAGCCATTCTGCGCGGCGCCTATGCCGCGCTCGCCGCGATCTCCGGCGAATGGAGCGCCGCAGCCGCGGAAGCCGCAATTCGCGACTTTGCCCAGGCCGGCGGCCACAAGCTCGGCGCCGTGGCCCAACCGCTGAGAGCCGCGCTCACCGGCCGCAGCACCTCGCCCGGCGTGTTCGACGTGCTTGCCGTGCTGGGGCGCGAGGAAAGCCTGGCGCGGATTGGAGATCAAATCGATTAGGAGCGAACTGGCCCAAAAAGATTGGCATTGAAAGGTGTGTTTCGCAGTGCAACATTAGGCCCTGGCCCAATCTGGCACGCACCTCCTAAAATGCGGTGGCAAGTTCGCGCATTCCGGTGATTTCGACGTGTCGTTTGCAGGAATTGCCTTGCCGGCATGAGGAAACATAAAGGAGTTTGCAATGAGCGAAGCTGCGACAAAACTGGAATCGGGCGGCAAGGCGCGTGAGTCGACCGCAAGGCTCGAACTCGCCGGCAAGACCCACGAATTCAAGGTGCGAAGCGGCTCTACCGGGCCTGACGTCATCGATATCGGCGCGCTCTACAGCACCACCGGCGCCTTCACCTACGATCCCGGTTTCACCTCCACGGCGAGCTGCGAGTCGGCGATCACTTTCATCGACGGCGATGCCGGCATTCTCTTGCATCGCGGCTATCCGATCGACCAGCTTGCCGAGCATGGCGACTTCCTCGAGGTCTGCTACCTCCTGCTTTATGGCGAATTGCCGACCAAGGCGCAGAAGGACGACTTCGACTACCGCGTGACGCGCCACACCATGGTGCATGAACAGATGTCGCGCTTCTTCACCGGCTTCCGCCGCGACGCGCATCCGATGGCGGTGATGTGCGGCGTGGTCGGCGCGCTGTCGGCCTTCTATCACGACTCCACCGATATCTCGGATCCGTATCAGCGCATGGTCGCCTCGATGCGGCTGATCGCCAAGATGCCGACGATCGCGGCGATGGCCTATAAATACCATATCGGCCAACCCTTTATTTACCCGAAGAACGAGCTGAACTTCGCCGCCAACTTCCTGCACATGTGCTTTGCCGTGCCGTGCGAGGAGTACAAGATCAATCCGGTGCTGGCGCGCGCCATGGAGCGCATCTTCATCCTGCACGCCGACCACGAGCAGAACGCCTCGACCTCGACGGTGCGCCTTGCCGGTTCTTCGGGCGCCAACCCGTTCGCCTGCATCGCCGCCGGCATCGCCTGCCTCTGGGGTCCGGCGCATGGCGGCGCCAACGAGGCTGCCCTCAACATGCTGGGCGAGATCGGCCATGTCGACCACATCCCCGAGTTCATTGCCCGCGCCAAGGACAAGAACGATCCGTTCCGCCTGATGGGCTTCGGCCATCGCGTCTATAAGAACTACGATCCGCGCGCCAAGATCATGCAGAAGACGGCGCATGAGGTGCTGGGCGAGCTCGGCATCAAGGACGATCCGCTGCTCGACATCGCGATGGAGCTGGAAAAGATCGCGCTCACCGACGAATATTTCATCGAGAAGAAGCTCTATCCCAACGTCGACTTCTACTCGGGCATCACGCTGAAGGCGCTGGGCTTCCCCACCACCATGTTCACCGTGCTGTTTGCGGTTGCCCGCACCGTCGGCTGGATCGCGCAGTGGAAGGAAATGATCGAAGACCCGCACCAGAAGATCGGCCGCCCGCGCCAGCTCTACACCGGCGCCACGGAACGCGACTACGTGCCGATTGCGAAGAGGTAGGAATAGGGAATGGGCAGTAGGGAATAAGATGCCTACTGCCCACTGCCTACTGCCTTCTTCATGCATCCCAACACCACCTCGGCCGCGATCTCCCCCGATGGCCTCTCCGTTGCCATGCGCCTGGCGATCTCGGCGAAACCTGCCTTCTGCCAGGCGCGCACGCCGGTATCGGCAAACAGGGCTTCCAGCTGACGCGCCAGGTTCTCCGGCCTGACATACTGATCGTAGAACTCCGGCACCAGCGCGCGATCGGCGATCAGATTGGGCAGCAGCGCCGACCACGTCGTCACCAGGTGCTGCAGCAATTGCCGCGCTATCGGGTCGAGCTTGTAGCTGGAGACCATCGGAACACCGGATAGCGCCAGCTCCAGCGAAACCGTTCCGGACGCGATCAGAGCCGCGTCGGCCTTGCCGAAAGCCTGCCATTTGCGCTCCGGGTCGGTGATGATCTCGGGCTTCTCGTCCCAACTCGCGACCGACGTTTTCACCAAGTCAGCGACATGCGGCACCGTCGGCAGCAGCAGGCGCAACCGGTGGCCGCGCTGGCGCAGGACCGACATTGCCTTGCCGAACGGCTCGATCAGCCGACGCACCTCGCCGCGGCGTGAGCCCGGCAGCACCAGCAGCGTCTTGACGCGATCCTCCGACAGGTCGCGCGGCAAGCTCTGCGCCTTGACGGCGCTGAGTACGCCAGGATCCTGCGTCAGCCGGTGGCCGACATAGGTGCCGGGTGGCCCGCCGAGCCGGGCAAGCCCCTTCACTTCGAAAGGCAGAATGCAAAGGATGTGATCGACATAGGGTTTCATTGCCGCCGCCCTGCCCGGTCGCCACGCCCAAACGCTCGGGCAGACATAGTGGACGATCGGGATAGTTGGCGCGGCGGCACGGACCTTTTTGGCGACGCGCAACGAAAAGTCAGGGCTGTCGATGGTGATCAGGCAATCCGGCCGCTCCGCCGCAATGGTGGCTGCCGTCTGGCTGATCCGGCGCATCAGCCGCGGCAGGTCGCGCAAGACGGCGCTGAAGCCCATCAGCGCGATCTCGCTGCCGTCGAAGAGCGGTGTCAGCCCCAGTTCCTGCAGATGCCGGCCGCCAATGCCGACGAGCTGGATCTTACGGCCGGTGGTCTTCTCGAGCGCGCGCACGATGTCAGCGCCGAGCAGGTCGCCGGATTCCTCGCCGGCGACGATGGCGATCCTGAGCGGCTTCTCACCTACCATCAGCCGGCTCCGTCGCGGGAAGCCCGACGATGAACAAGCCAAGCGCATTGGCTCGCGCCAATGTTGTCGGGCCTTCGAGAATGAGCGAGCGGCTCGCCTCGACTGCGATGCCGGCCAACCCGGCGGCATGTGCCGCCTCGACCGTCTGCGGGCCGATCGAGGGAAGGTCGGCGCGCAGTTCCTGACCCGGCTTGGCGCATTTGACGAGCACGCCGCGCGTCTTTCCGGCGAGCCGGCCGTGCCCGCGCAATTCGCGTGTCCTTTCGAGCAGGCCCTTGGTGCCCTCGATGCCTTCCAGCGCAATCACCCTTCCTCCGACCGCAACCGCCGCCTGGCCGATGTCCAGCGCGCCGATCGCCTTGGCCGCCGCACGGCCTGCCTCGATATCGCGCCAATCCGATTGCTTAGGTCCTGTGGCGGTGAGTGTGCCCTCGCCGGCGGTAAGCTCCGCGACGATCTCATGTGCGCCGACAACCGTGATGCCGCGCTTTTCCAGCCCGCGGGTAAGAACCTTCAAAAGTCCGTCGTCGCCGCGCGCCAGCGCAATGATCACCGAGGGAATTATCGCCAGCAGACCGGGAGTCGGGCGTATCTTGGTGAGCCGTGGCCTGCGCCTGATCTCGCCGGCCAGAACCAGGTGGCTGATGCCTTGGCGTTTCAGCAAGGGAAGCAAGGAGCCGATGTCTTCCAGCGCGAGCGTCGCCTGCTCATAGGCGGCGAAGTCCGCTTCGCGATCCACCTCGCCCTTGGCCAGGATGATGAAAGGCGGATGTCCTTGCTTGGCCAGGCCTTCCGCCACTTCGACCGGCAGGCTGCCGCCACCGGCAATGATGCCGACCCTGGAGCCCGGCGCGAGAGCAAGCCTTGCTTCGGCGGGCTCAGCCCTCGTCATCGCCGTCGTCATTGCCGCCGCCACCCTTGAGCGACGGGACGGCATAGTGCCGCTTGCCACGGCTGGTGATGAAGTCGATGATCTTCATGGCCGCTGGCGACGAGGCGAATTCGGCCTTGGCGATTTCCACATTCTCGCCAACGGTCCGGGAGCGGTCGAAAATCGTCCTATAGGCCTTGCGCAGCAGGTAGATCTCAGAGCGCGGCAGGCCGGAGCGCTTCAAGCCGATGATGTTGAGGCCACGCAGGCTGGCGCGATTGCCGACGGCAATGGCATAGGGGATGACGTCGCCGACAAAGGCCGAGCACCCACCGAGAAAGGCGTTGTCGCCGACACGCACGAATTGATGAACGGCGCTGAGGCCGCCGATATAGACGTTGTCGCCGATCTCGCAATGCCCGCCGAGCGTTGCCCCATTGGCGAAGGTGGCGTTCTTGCCGACGACGCAATCGTGGGCGATGTGGGCATAGGCCAGGAAATTGCCGTTGTCGCCCACGGTCGTCTCACCCCGGCTGGAATCCGTGCCGAGATGCATGGTGACGCCTTCGCGGATCGTGCAGTTCTCGCCGATGACCAGCGTGGTGCGGCCGCCCTTGTGCTTTGTGTTCTGCGGCGGGCCACCCAGGATCGCCATCGGATAGACCTTGGTCGCGGCGCCGATGGTGGTCGCGCCCATCACCGCGACGTGGCTGACCAGCTCGACACGGTCACCGATCACCGCGTCGGCGCTGACATGGCAGAATGGCCCGATGCGGACGCCCTCGCCGATCTGGGCCCCTTCTTCGACGACCGAGGAAGGATGGATTGATGTCGCAACTTTCATGAGCATTTCGAACCGTCAGCCGGTGACCATCATAGCCGAAACTTCGGCTTCGGCGGCTTTTGCGCCATCCACTATCGCCTCGCAGGCGAATTTCAGCAGGTTGCCGCGCTTCTTGATTTTCTTGACGTGAATCCTGAGCTGATCGCCCGGAACGACCGGCTTGCGGAACTTCGCGTTGTCGATGGTCATGAAATAAACCAGCGACGGCTTTTCCGTGTTGAGGCTGCGGATGCAGATCGCGCCCGCGGTCTGCGCCATAGCCTCGATGATGAGCACGCCCGGCATCACCGGCTGCTGCGGAAAATGACCCTGGAAATGCGGCTCGTTGATGGTCACGTTCTTGATGCCGACCGCGGACTCGTCGCCGTCGATATCGACGATGCGGTCGATCAGCAGGAACGGATAGCGGTGCGGCAGGAGCTTCATGAGCCCCATTATGTCGACCGCCTCGAGTGTCGTTGCCACCATGTCAGCCATTTCCGTCGCCCTGCTTGCGCGTCCTGGCCAGCCTGCGCAGCATCGCGATCTCGCGCATGGCTTCCGCCATCGGCTGCGCCGGATAGCCTCCCCAGACCTCGCCCGCCGGCACGTTGCTCATGAATCCACTTCTCGCAGCAAGCTTGGCTCCCGGACCGATGGTCAAATGGTCGGCAAGGCCGACACCGCCACCCATGGTGACGTTGTCGCCCACGACGACGGAACCGGAAATACCCGAAAGCCCGGCTATAATGCAATTGCGACCGATGCGAACATTGTGGGCGATCTGCACCAGATTGTCGATCTTGGTGCCTTGTCCGATGACGGTGTCGGACATCGCGCCGCGGTCGACGGTCGAGTTGGAGCCGATCTCGACGTCGTCCTGGATAATGACGCGACCGATCTGCGGCACGCGCTCAGGGCCCTTGGCACCGGCCACGAAGCCGAACCCGTCCTGGCCGATCCTTGCGCCGCCATGAATGATGACGCGGTTGCCGATCAGCGCATATTGGATGCTGGCGCCCGGGCCGACGTAACCGTCGCGCCCTATCTTGCAGGAGCGGCCAATGACGGCGTGGGGCGCGATGACCGTGCCGGCGCCAACGGAAGCGTCGGGACCGATCACGGCGCCTGCCTCTACGATCGCACCGGCTTCGACATGCGCGGACGGATCGATATGCGCCTGCGGCGAAATGCCGGTTTCGCCGGTCATCGGCCCTGGAGTGGCGGCTTGCGGAAAGAGGAGCCGCCCGACCATGGCGAAGGCCTGCTGCGGGCGCGGATGCACCAGCACCGCGATCCCTTGCGGGGCTCTGGTGGCGAAGTCGGCGGGACAGAGAACGGCAGCCGCCTTGAGCGCCTGCATCAAAGCGAAATTGCGCTTGCCGTCGACAAAGACGAGCGCACCATCGCCGCCCTCATTGGCGGGCGCCAGCGCTTCGATGGCGATATCGGCCTGCGAGGCATCAACGAGATTGGCGCCGGTCAGATTCGCGACCTCGCCAGCCGTATACCGGCGTGAAGGCGCGAAGAACACCGGATCGGTCATTCCACAAACATTATCCAGCTCGGTCGGATCAGTGTCTTCCGGGCCGTCAAGCGACCCGGAAACATCGTAACCCGCGGATTAGAAACGGGTCGCTATGCCGAAGTTGAATTCCTGCACGTCGTCGGTCGCTTCCTTCTTGACCGGGACCGCATAGTCGATGCGGATCGGGCCGAACGGCGAAGCCCACATCAGGCCGATACCGACCGAGGCACGCAACTTCATGCCGGTTGAGGAAGGATCAACCAACGCATCGCCCAGTTTGTTACCGTACAGGGTCGCCGCATCCGCGAACACAGCACCGCGCAGGCCGAAGCTTTCCGGGATGACTGGCAGCGGGAACTGGGCTTCCGCAGAGGCATTGAAGTAAGTCGTGCCGCCGAGATGGTCACCGCTCGTTCCAGCAGCTACCGGGCCAATACCGCCATATTCGAAACCGCGGATCATGCGGTCGTTGCTTTGGAAGTAGTCAAAGATACGCAGATCGTTGCTGCCATAGCCGGCGATATAGCCCGCGCCACCCGAAACCAAGCCGACAAGGTCTAGTTGCTCCGACAACGTCTGATACACGCTTGCGCGCCCGGTCAGCTTCACCCACTTCGCATCGCCGCCGAGACCGGCGAACTCGGTCGTGCCGGTGATGTAGAGACCCTCATGCGGGTTCTTCATGTCGTCGATGGTGTTGTAGACCATGCCCAAGCTGACCGAAGACTTCAGCCAAGGGCTCTCGTCAATACCGTTGAGAATGGCCTGCGAGATGTCACAGCCGGCGTCAGGAACGCCGTCACCATTGGCATCGCAGCCGTCGGAAAGCTTATATTTCTCTTGCGAGATATTGTACGCCAGTTGCGTCGAGATGCTGTCGGTGATCGGCAGGCCGAACCGTATGGTCGCGCCTGTAACGTCGGTGTCATAGTGGCTGTACTCGCGGGTCGACTTGTAGATATCGAAGCCCGCCGCAATGCGCCGGCCGAGGAAATACGGCTCGGTGAAGGAGATCGCGTAGTCGCGCGAGTGCTTGCCGCCGCCGGCCGACAGCTTGATGTACTGGCCGCGGCCGAGGAAGTTGCGCTCGGTGATCGAACCTTCGACGGATGGGCCCGGCGTGTCGCCACCGGTCGAATAGCCGGCGCCGACCGAGAACTCGCCGGTCGACTTCTCGACCACGTCAACGACCAGGACGACCTGGTCGGGAGCCGATCCGGGAACAGTCGAGATGTCGACTTTTTCAAAGTAATCCAGTGCTTCCAGCCGCTTCTTCGCGCGCTGGATGAGAACCTGGTTGAACGCGTCGCCTTCGCTGACGTCGAATTCGCGGCGGATGACATAGTCGCGCGTGCGGTCGTTGCCGCGGATTTCGATGCGCTCGACATAGGCCTTGGTGCCCTGGTCGATGGTGTAGACGACCGAGATCGTATGATTCTCGAAATTGCGGTCGCCGCGCGGCGTCACCTGGGCAAAGGCGTAGCCCGAACCGGCGACCTTCTCGGTCAGCGCGACAATCGAATCCTCGACGTCCTTGGCGTTGTAGACATCGCCCTTGTGGGTCTCGACCACCGATTCCAGCGACTTGGAGTCGACCTCGGGAATGGTGCTCTCGACGCTGATGTCGCCGAAGGTGTAGCGCTCGCCTTCCTGCACGGTGATGGTGACCGTGTATTTGTTAGTGGTGTCGTCGAGCTCGCCGACAGCGGAAACGACCTGGAAGTCGGCATAGCCGTGGTTGTAGTAGAAGCGACGCAGCAGCTCCTGGTCGGCGCGCAGCTTGTCCTCGTCATAGACGTCGTCGCGCAGCACGAACGAAAGCCAGGACGAACGTTTGGTGTTGATCACGTCCGAAAGGCGGCGGCTGGAAAACGCGCTGTTGCCAACGAAGTTGATGGCCGCGATCTGGGTACGGCCGCCTTCGTTGATGTTGAAGACCACGTTCACGCGATTGTCGCCGAGATCCATGATCTGGGTGGTCACGGCAGCGTCGTCGCGGCCGATGCGCCGATAGGCGGCCTTGACCGCCTCGACGTCGGCATCGAGCGCCTGCTGCGAGAAGGTCGCGCGTGGCTTCAGCTGGATGGCAGCCTGGAGCGCGTTGTCCTTGAGCTTCTTGTTGCCCTGGAACAGGACCTGGTTGACGACCTTGTATTCGGAAACCTTGACGACCAGGGTCGAGCCGACCTGATTGATCTGGACGTCCGAGAACAGCCCGGTGCCGAACAGCGCCTTCACGGCGCTATCGATATCGGCGCTTGAAAACGCCTTGCCGGGCTTGATCGAGATGTAGTTGCGGATGGTTTCGGCATCGACACGCTGGTTGCCGCTGACCTCTACCCTGCTGACCACCGCTGCTTCGGCTACCGATGTGGCAACGAACTGCACTGCGAGCGCGCCTGGCAAAACCAGGGCGGCGGACAAAGCCGCCGCGGACGCGGCGCTCAGAAACTTGGATGCTGCCTTCATCGGGCTTTTGTACCTTTTTCTCGTAGTCCCCACGGCGAGAAAACCGGACGTGCGGTATTTTCCCTTACCGTATTAACCGGATTTTCCCTACACGCAAGGCTCCCGGTTAATTTGTATTTACTTAACCCTGATGCGTGGCTTTCGCGTCACGCATATCCCCACGCATGGTAAACGGCGTCTCAATATGGCCGGGCCCGAAGCCAAATTTCTTCATGATTTCAGCACCCAAACAGATCATTCCAAAAAACGAAGCCCATGAATCCGAGCACCAGAAAGAGACCCGCCCGGTAGGCTATCTCCATCATCCGCTCCGACACAGGCCGCCTTATGACGGCCTCCACGCCGTAGAACAAGAGGTGGCCGCCGTCGAGAGGAGGAATCGGCAGAAGATTGAGAATCCCTATCCCGACTGACAAGAATGCAACAAGCTGCACCAGCCACTCGAAGCCGAGCTTGGCTGCCTGACCCGACATTTTTGCGATCTTGATCGGTCCGCCGAGCTGACACTTGTCCTCGCGCCCGATGACAAACCGCTTCAGGAACTGGCCGGTGCGCTCGATGACATGCCCGGTTTCCTCGAAAGCCGCCGCCAGCGCGCCCGCGGGCGTGTAGGAGACCAATCGCGGCTGCCCGAGCTCGGCGTTGTTGGCGACGCCGATGATCGCCACCTTGACCTTGTTGCCCAGCGCATCCTGCTGCTCCATCGGCTCCGGCGTCGCCGTGACGGTGATTTCGGTGCCGTCGCGCAACATGGTGAAAGTGATGGCGTCGCCGGCGCGGCCCGAGACCAGGCGCTGAACGTCGGCGAAGGTCTCCACCTTGCTGCCGTCGACTTTGACGAATCGGTCACCGGGCTGGATGCCTGCCCGCGCCGCCGGGCTGCCGGCGGTGACTTCGGCCACGGTCGGCTCCATGACCGGGCGGCCGTATAGCGAGAACAGCACCGCGAAGACGGCGATCGTCAGCAGGAAATTGAACAGCGGTCCGGCGACGACGGTCGCCGCGCGTTTCCAGATCGGCTGGGTATGGAAGGCGACCTTGCGCTCGGCCTCGGTCAGCGATTCGAGGTCTTCGGCGCTCAGCTGGCTCGATGACGCATTCATGTCGCCGACGAATTTGACGTAGCCGCCGAGCGGGATGGCGCAAAGCTTCCAGCGGGTGCCGTGGCGGTCGTTGAAACCAAAGAGTTCCGGGCCGAAGCCGATGGCAAAAGCCTTCACTCCGATGCCGCACCAGCGGCCGACAAGGTAGTGGCCCATCTCATGGACGAACACCACGACGGTAAGCACGAACAGGAACGGCACCAGGGTGCCGAGGACAAAGCCTTGCGTGCTGAAGAGCGCGTGAAGAATCTCGTTCAAGTCATGCCCTCAAATTCGCCCAGCGCGACCGTCCGCCGCGACTGTGGCATCAATCCGGGCGAATCCGTGGCACGCGTCGTTTTTCGCCCAGCGGCGACGCCATTCAGTTTGGAAACAGCCCCGTTGCCGGATGATCGGCGCCCGCCGCAATCCAACCGATGACGTACAGGGCAAAAGCCGCCGCGACAAGCCCATCGACCCTGTCCATGACACCGCCATGCCCAGGAATCAGATTGCTCGAATCCTTGCAGCCGTGCCGACGCTTGACCCAGGATTCGAAGAGGTCGCCGACCTGCGAGACGATCGAGAGCACCAGCGCCACGAGACCGAGCATGACGAGATTGTCCGCTCTGGCCGCGATTGCCAGCAGCAGTCCGGCGACAACACCGCCGACGGCGCCGCCAAGCGCGCCGCTTTGCGTCTTGCCGGGCGAGATCGACGGCGCCAGCTTCGGGCCGCCGACCGCGCGGCCGACGAAATAGGCCGCTATGTCGGTCGCCCAGACCACCGCGAACAGAAAGAGAATGGCGATCAAGCCGGCATGGTCGCTACCACGCAGCAGCGCCAGCGACAGGCTGGAGAGAGACGCATAGGCCAGGCCGGCTGCGTCCCAATGCGTCGTTCCGCGCATCTGAGCGCCGGCGACGGTGATGACGACCAGCGCCACCACAAGGATCAGAAGCCAGGCCGCCGGCACGCCGGCAATCAGGGTGCCGACAAAAGCCAGCAACAGCGCCTCCGGCAAAAAGCCCAGGCTCCCGCCGGTAGCAGGGCGCGACATGCGCGACCATTCGTAGAATATGATGGAGGCAAGGAAGCTGCAGAACAGCCGGAACGGCAGCCCCCCGAGCCAGGTGAGCGCAAGCGTGACCGCCGCCATCACGATGGCCGAGATGACGCGCTGCTGGAGATTGCTCATCGATGCCGGCGCTACAAGGCGACGTCGCGGGCGGCGAGCCCGCCGAAACGGCGCTCCCGGCCGGCAAAGTCGCGCAGGGCGTCGGCGAGATGCTCCCGGCTGAAGTCCGGCCAGTAACAGGGCAGGAAGACGAGCTCACTGTAGGCGGCCTGCCACAAGAGGAAGTTCGACAGCCTGAGCTCGCCGCTGGTGCGGACCACCAGGTCGGGATCGGGAATGCCTTCGGTGTCGAGCGAACCGGCAAAGCTCTCCATCGTGATCGCGTCGCTTGTCATCTCGCCGCGCGCCACGGCGGCGGCAAGCTTGCGCGCGGTGCGCACGATCTCGTCGCGGCCGCCATAGTTGAAGGCGATGACCAGCGTCAGCGCCTCGTTGGCCGCGGTCAGCGATTCGGCTTCCTGCAGCAGGCCCCTGATGTCCGGCTGCAGCCCTTCCCTGTCGCCAATCACCCGCACCCGCACGCCGTTCTGGTGCAGTTCGGCGAGATCGCGGCGGATGAAGAGCTTCAAGAGACCCATCAGGTCGCTGACTTCGGATTTCGGCCGCGACCAGTTTTCCGAAGAGAACGCGTAGACCGTCAGGTAGGAGATGCCGAGCTCAGGCGCGGCGCGCACCGTCTTGCGCAAGGCCTCGACGCCGGCGCGATGGCCGGCAAGCCTCGGCATGCCGCGCGCCTTGGCCCAGCGTCCATTTCCGTCCATGATGATCGCGACATGCGCGGGCGTTGCCATGGTCTCGCTTTCGAGCCGGTGAGAAACCGACCCTAAACCTGCATGATTTCAGCTTCCTTATCGGAAAGCAGGTGATCGATGGTGCTGATCATCTCGTCGGTCAGCTTCTGTACCTGGTCGGAGCGCTTGCGATGATCGTCCTCGCTGATCGTGCCGTCCTTTTCGGCCTTCTTGAGGAAATCCATGCCGTCGCGACGGACATGGCGAACCGCGACGCGGGCGTTCTCGGCATAGCCATGCGAGATCTTGACCAGTTCCTTGCGGCGCTGCTCGTTGAGCTCGGGCAAAGGAATCCTCAGATTGGTGCCGTCGACGATCGGATTGAAACCGAGATTGGCTTCGCGGATAGCCCGGTCGACGGCGCTGACCATCGACTTGTCCCAGACCGAGACCGAAATCATGCGCGGCTCCGGCACCGTGACGTTGGCCACCTGGTTGATCGGCATCGTCGTGCCATAGGCCTGCACCTGGACGGCGTCGAGCAGGTTGCTGGAGGCGCGACCGGTGCGCAGCGAAGCGAGATCGTGCTTGAAGGCCGCGACCGCCCCGTCCATGCGCCGCTTGAGATCGTCATACTCGCCACTCATGATCATCTCCTCGACCCGTTCGCCGGGTTCACTGCTTGTCTTCTAGTCTCGTCCGGAAACCGGCAATTATTTAGCCGACCCCGGCCCCGGTCAATTGTCCGCGACGATCGTGCAACGGCCGCCGCCCCTCAGAATTTCGCCGAAACCACCTTTTTCGTGGATCGAATAGACGATTATCGGAATGTTGTTTTCGCGCGCAAGTGCAATCGCGGCCGTATCCATGATCGTAAGCCCGCGTTTTATGACTTCGGCATGACTTATGCGGTCGAAGCGCACCGCGTTCGGATCCTTTTTCGGGTCGGCCGAATAGACGCCATCGACCTGCGTGCCCTTGAACAGCGCGTCGGCGCCGATCTCGGCGGCGCGCAGCGCCGCGGCCGAATCGGTGGTGAAGAACGGATTGCCGGTGCCGCCGGCGAAGATCACCACCTTGCCCTGGTTCATATAGGCGGTCGCCTGGCGCTGCGAGAAGCTTTCGCAGAGCTCCGGCATGGCGATGGCCGAAAGCACCACGGCATCGACGCCGATCTTGTTCAGCGAGGTGCGCAGCGCCAGCGAGTTGATGACGGTGGCGAGCATTCCCATGTGGTCGCCGGTGACGCGGTCGCCGCCCTTGGAGGCGACGGCCACGCCGCGGAAGATGTTGCCGCCGCCGATGACGACGCCGACTTCGATGCCGAGCGCCCGCGCTTCGGCAATGTCGGCCGCGATGCGATCGACGACCGAAACGTCGATGCCGAAATGCTGTTCTCCCATCAACGCTTCGCCCGAAGCTTTCAGCAAGACACGTCGATAGAGGGGCTTCACCGTCATCTGGTTCCTCGAAAATCTCGGCGCGGGCAAATCTGGAGGCGAAAGCTGCCCCGCTTCGCCTGGCGGCGCTGGCACGACGGTTCGACCCGATACACGAAGGGCGCGGCGATGTCACGCCGCGCCCTTGCGCAAAATCCCAGGCTTTTTCGATCAGTTGCTGCTGACGCTGACCGCCTCGCCTTCGATCAGGACCGGCAGAGAATAGCCGGACGGTTTGTCGCCGGTCGCGGCGCCGCCGGTCACCCTCCCCTGGATCTCGGGCCCGAAATAGGAATGTGGGAACGGTGCCGGCATGTTGCTCGCCGAACCGAGCCGCTTGCGGAGCTCTGGAGCAATCGAAAAATCGAGCGCCGCGAGATTGTCCTGCAATTGGGCAAGCTTCGTCGCGCCAAGGATGACTGTGGCGATGCCGGGCTGCGTCGCCGCCCAGTTGAGCGCTACCTGCGCCATGCTGCGGCCGAGTTCGGAAGCCACCTTCTCGAGCTCGGCCACGATTGCCCAGTTGCGGTCGCTGAATTTCTGGAAACCCGGATGCGTGGTGTTGCGAAAACCATCGAGCCGCCCGGCGTTCCCGGCCTGCGTCGGGCGGTATTTGCCGCTGAGCAGCCCGCTGGCCAGCGGGCTCCAGACCATGATGCCGGCGCCGTGACGTGTCGCGAAAGGCACGAATTCATGCTCGATCGTGCGCTCGGTCAGCGAATATTCGAGCTGCAGGGCCGAGATCGGCTCATAGCCGCGCAGTTCGGCGATCGCCTGTGCCCGGCCCGCATACCAGGCCGGCACGTCGGAAAGGCCGACATGGCGTATCTTGCCCGCGCGAACGAGGTCGTCTAGCGTCCGCAACACCTCCTCGGCCGGCGTCAGCCTGTCCCAGACATGCATGAGATAGAGGTCGATATAGTCGGTTCCGAGGCGCTTCAGCGAAGCGTCCACGGCGCGCATGATGTTCTTGCGGCCGTTGCCGCCGGCATTCGGATTGCCGGGATCCATGTTCATCGTGAATTTGGTGGAGATCACCGCCTTGTCGCGCAAGCCGCGCTCGGCGACGAATTCGCCGAGCCAGGTCTCGGCGGTACCGCCCGTGTAGAGATCGGCGGTGTCGAAGAAATTTCCGCCTGCCTCGACATAGGCATCGAACATGGCGCGGGCGGTTTCCCTGTCAGCGCCCCAGCCCCATTCTGTGCCGAAGGTCATGGTGCCCAGTGCCAGCCGGCTGACGCGCAGGCCGCTGTTGCCAAGCGTGTAATAGGTCATGCTCATGATGTGTTCCGATCGTGCTTGATGTCTGACTATTGGCCGGGGGTCGACTTGACCCAGGGATTGCCGCGCTCATGCGTCATGCGGAAGGTGAAGCCGTCGACCTTCCAGCCGGCGCCGGAGCGGATAAGGTGGTGCTCGTAGGTGCCCCAGACTTCCCATAGCGGGTCGCCATTTCCTTCCATCCGGTTCCAGGCATAGCCGTTGGAACGGACGGTCGCCGTATCGGCCTTTATGTCGATCTGATGGTTGGTTCGCAGATGCAGGCTGGTCTTGCTGCCCTTGAGGTTAGCCGCCCAGGTGCCGATCAGGTCGTCGGAGGCGATGGTGGCCGGCGGCTGCCCGGAAAGGCTGCTGAAATCGACCGTGACGCGATCGGCGAAGTAGCTGCGCGCAAGATTCCAGTCCTGCGCATCGACGGCGCGGTCGATGGCATCCGCGATGCGGATGACCGCGCGCTCGTCGGCAAGCGCCTGCCAGCCAGCCGGTTCGGCTCCACCGGCATCGACCGGCGCCAGCGCCAGTCCTGCCACGAAAGTCACATGTCTCAACGCATTCATGTCTCTTCTCCTCGAGCATCAGCCCGCCGCCGATGTGCTGGTGACAATATGGGCCGACGCGCCGGCATCGATAAGATTGCATTGTTTGCAAAGACTGTGCGATATCATTCATGAATGGACAGAGACTTGCTCACACATCTGCCTGTTGTCGTCGCCGTGGCGCGACGCGGCGGCTTCGCGCTTGCCGCGGCCGAGCTCGGCATGAGCCCGTCGGCGGTCAGCCATGCCGTGCGGCTGGTGGAGGAGCGCATCGGGCAGCCGCTGTTCGCGCGTACCACGCGCAGCGTTTCACTGACCGAAGCCGGCAAGGCATTGGTCGAGACGGCGGCCCCTGCCCTTCAGGACATAGCCGAACGGATGGACCACATCCGCGGCACCAAGGGCCGCCCCTCCGGCCTGCTCAGGATCAACGCCTCCAACATCGCGATCCCCTTGGCTGTGACGCCGGTGGTCGCGGCCATGGCTGAGCGCTATCCGGACGTGACGGTCGAGGTTTTCGCCGACCAGGCTCTGGTCGATATCGTGGGTGAAGGTTTCGATGCCGGCATCAGGCTCGGCGAGATGATCGCGCAGGACATGGTCACCGTGCGGCTCACGCCGCCCTTCAGGGCCGTGGTCGTCGCTTCGCCTGCCTATATCGGAAAGTACGGCCGCCCGCGCGACGTGGCCGACCTCGCGAAGCACAATTGCATCGGCTACCGGCTTGTCCGCTCCGGCGGGCTCTATCACTGGGATTTGAACGAGAACGGCAAGGATGTCGTGGTCGAGACCCGCGGCACGGCTGTCGTCACCGATTCGCTCGCGGCTATCGATCTCGCGCTTGCGGGCGTCGGGCTCGCCTATGTGTTCGAGCCGCTGGTGCGCGCCGATCTCGCCGCCGGGCGCCTGGTCCAGATCCTGCCGAAGACGGCGATCGAGGAGCCCGGCCTTTTCCTCTATTTCCCGCGCCGGGCGTCGATGGCGCCGAAGCTCAGAGCCTTTATCGACACCGCTCAAGAGATCGGCCGGGCATCCATGCGGACACCCGGCCGAGTTGCCTGAGCTCTGTAGCCTTACTTTTGCTTCGGGCTATTTCTTGACCGCGGCCGCGACTTCCGCCGCGAAATCGGTCGTTTCCTTCTCGATGCCTTCGCCGAGGGCGAAACGCAGGTAAGCGCTGATCTTGGCCGGAGCCCCGATCTCCTTCTCGGCGTCCTTCAGCGCCTTCTCGACGGTGATGTCGGGGTTGAGCACGAAGGCCTGCTTCAAAAGCACCACCTCTTCGTAGAACTTGCGCAGGCGGCCCTCGACCATCTTCTCGATGATCGCCTCCGGCTTGCCGGTCTGGCGCGCCTGGTCGGCGAATATCGCCTTCTCGCGCTCGACCGCGGCCGGATCGAGTTCCTCCGTGGTCAGCGCCATCGGGTTGGTGGCGGCGACATGCATGGCGACCTGACGGCCGAAGGCGTTCGCCGCATGCTCATTGCCGGTGGTCTCGATCGCGACCAGCACGCCGAGCTTGCCGAGGCCATCGGCAACGGCATTGTGCACATAGGTCGCGACAGCGCCGTGCGGGACGGTGAGCTTGGCCGAGCGGCGGAAGCCCATATTCTCGCCGATGGTGCCGACCGCGTCCTTGATGGTTTCGGTAACCGACTTGTCGGAACCCGGATACTTGGCCGCGGCCACCGCCTCGGTCGTGCCGTAGGCGAGCGCGACCTTGGCGACGTTGGCGACGATTTCCTGGAAGGCGGCGTTGCGCGCGACGAAGTCGGTCTCGGAATTGACCTCGACGATGGCGGCTTCACGCACGCCGGAATCGACGCCGATCAGGCCCTCCGCCGCGGTGCGGCCGGCCTTCTTGTCGGCCTTGGAGATGCCCTTCTTGCGCAGCCAGTCGACCGCCTCTTCCATGTTGCCGTTGGTTTCGTTCAACGCCGCCTTGCAGTCCATCATGCCCGCGCCGGTCAAGTCGCGGAGTTCTTTGACCTGTGCAGCCGAAATGCTCATTATCGCCTCTTTGTTTCAAATGCGCCGACGCACCATCGAGTCCCGATGATGCGCCCGGCAAAAGCGCTTTAGCGCGCCAACTTATTGGAAAGATGAAGGCCGGAACCGGCCTTCGCTTTTCAAGCTTCCGGAGCCTCGGCGGCCGGGGCGTCGAGCGCCGGCTCGACTGGAGCCTCGGCCGACGCGCCGATATCCATGCCGAGCGCGCCCTGCTGACGGGCGATGCCGTCGATGGCAGCCTTGGCGATCAGGTCGCAGTAGAGCTGGATGGCGCGCGCCGCGTCGTCATTGCCGGGGATCGGGAAGTCGATCTTGTCCGGATCGCAGTTCGAATCGATGATGGCGACGACCGGGATGCCGAGGCGCTTGGCCTCGAGGATGGCGATCGCCTCCTTGTTGGTGTCGATGACGAACATCAGGTCCGGCGTCGAGCCCATGTCCTTGATGCCGCCCAGCGCCTTGTTGAGCTTCTCGCGCTCGCGGTCGAGGTTGAGGCGCTCCTTCTTGGTGAGGCCCTGGGCCTCGCCGGCCAGCAACTCGTCGAGCTTGCGCAGGCGCTGGATCGAGTTCGAGATCGTCTTCCAGTTGGTCAGCATGCCGCCCAGCCAACGCGAGTTGACATAGTACTGGGCCGAACGCTGCGCGGCATCGGCGACGATGTCCGAAGCCTGGCGCTTGGTGCCGACGAACAGCACGCGGCCGCCCTTGGCGACGGTGTCGGAAACCTGCTTCAAGGCTTGGTGCAGCAGCGGCACCGTCTGCGACAGGTCGATGATGTGGATGTTGTTGCGGGCGCCATAGATGTAAGGCGCCATCTTCGGGTTCCAGCGGTGGGTCTGGTGGCCGAAGTGAGCACCAGCTTCCAAAAGCTGACGCATGCTGAAATCAGGCAGAGCCATTCTTTAGTTCCTTTCCGGTTGGCCTCCACGGACACAGGCATTTCGGACCTATGTCCTGATGCCACCGGAGGTTTCAGCCGGATTTCTCCCGGGCAGACACCAAAGTCCGTGTGTGGAATGAGCGCGCATATAGAGGGGAAGTGCGACAAACGCAAGCGCTGCCGCGTCTCCCAGTTCAGCGTGCGGCGATCAGCGCACCGGTGCCGATCATAGCGCCGCCGGCGAACTTGTTCATCAGTCGCATGCGCCTCGGTGTTCTGAACCAGACCGAGGCCCGCCCGGCAAGCGACGCATAGACGCCCATTGTGGCGATATTGACGCTGATGACGATAGCGACGACGAGCAGCCCGCCGGCGAAGGTCATGGTATCGAGGTCAAGGATCAGCGGCATGATCGATGCGTGGAACAGGATTGCCTTGGGGTTGCCAAGTGCGATGGAGGCGCCGAGGAAAAACGACCGGGACAGCCTCGCCTGAGGCGCCTGCGACTCAACTGCCTGGGTAGCAGCCGACCGCCACATCCTGATACCGAGAAACACGAGATAGGCCGCACCTGCATATTTCAAGGCGAGAAACACCCATTCGAAGGTCTGTGCCAGCGCCACAAGACCGAGCAATGCCAAGATCACCAGCACGGCGTCACCGGCGGCGATGCCGACACCGGCCATGAATGCCCTGACAAAGCCGCGCGAGACACCGTTGGTGATGACGGTGAACATCGATGGGCCGGGCGTGGCGGCGGCAAGTGTGATCGCCGCGCAGTAGGCCAGAAATGCCGTAAACGTCATGGTCGTATCTTCCCGTTCGGCACCCGCACACGGCGGAAGATCGCAACGATTTCCTCGCGGCTGCACTCGATCGCGCCCAGCCGCACCGCGCGGTCGCGCTCGAAGCCGGTTATGTCATAGTGCGGCGCCGATGTCTTGGGCGGCCCCTGATAGGACGAGCGCTTGAGGCCGAGTTCCGCCGCGAAGCGATGCAGTTCGTCGGTGTCGTCGGCCATCAGGTGGCACCAGCGGTGGCCGGCCCATTTCCAGATTGCCGCGTCGACATAGATCGCCATGAGGCTTGCCGCGTCCTCTTTCACGCCAATAGCCCGCAATCAGCCGAGCCCCGGCGTCAGCGATGATAGAAGGGATTCGGATAAGAAATGAAGCCGCCGGCGACGGCGAGCTCGGTGACGATCCGCGTCACGGCCTCCTGCATGCGCGAGCGCAGTTCGGCGAGCGCCTCGTCGACCGAACCGTCGTAGTCGTGCAATCCCAAAGGCTCGGGCACGCGAATGTGGACGCAGCGCGGTCCCGCGGGCTGCGGCACGAAGCGGTTGATCGTGTCGCGCAACGTGTCTTTGCAATAATCGTTGCGGATGCGCTTCAGATGCTCGGCGATCTCTTCTTGCGTGATCGTTTGATTGGCGAAGGCCCATGGGCCGACGCGCTGGATGCGCTGGATCGTTTCCGCCAATTTTCGCACGCGCTTCTGCTCTTCGGCGTCTGCCTTGCCCTCGCGCAGCCAGCGGCGCGAGCGCCGTAGCAGCTCGGCCAAGTCGAGGCCGGCGTCGGCAGCCGTGCCTTCGGCGAGCTGCAGGCCAAGCGTGGCCAGCACGCTTTGCTGGCGGGTGGCATAAGAAGCGCCCTCCTCCGCCGTCAGTCCGCAGGCTCGCTCGTCCCGGGTCAGCAGCGTTGAATAGATGCGATAGACGCGTTCCGGCAACGAGCCGCCTCCGGCCCCTTCGATTTTCAGGCTCTTCTCGACATAGGCGCATTCCCTGGCGAGCGCCCGCTCGACATTGCCGGTGAAGGCGAGCTTCCAGACCACCGGAGCGACCCAGGCCCTGAAATCCTTGTTCGTTTCGCGACCGCGCTGCAGCGCCTCAAGCCCCATTTCCACCGCGCCGGGAAGCAGTGGCCCGACACAGCCGCCATGCCAGCCGACGCCGCCTTCCGGATGAAGCAGCACGCCATGGCCCTTGAGCGCCCAGTCGACCGAATGCGCCTTGGCGGCTTCGTTGTTGCCGGGGATCTGCGCGATCAGATTGTTGGCCAGCCAGAATTTCTGCATCAGCCGGCCGAGCCCGTTCACCACGCCATGCGTTGCCCAGGACGCGGCAAGCGGGCTGACGCGCGAGACGATCTCCTTGTCGATCATCCAGTCGGTGAAGAATTCGGGATGGTTGGGCGTGATGAATGTTGCCTGCCCCGCGCCGCAGCAGGCCTTCAGACTTTGCTCGTCGGCGGCGGGGAAATCGATGTGGCGGACATTGGCGACACCGCGCAAGCCGGCCAGCCGGTTGAACGGTAACAAGTCGCGAAAGCCCGGAACCCCACGCAGCATGACGATGCGATTGACGATCGTCATTATTTTGATCAGCGCCGGATTGGGTCGCGGCGCCACGAACACGTCGATCCTGCCCAAGCCTCTCCCCCGAAATGCCTTCAGGAAAGCTGGGACAGGATTGCGGCGCCTTCAAGTCAGGCCGCCTCGGCAGGCCGCTTCGTGGTTAACCCGCTGCTATTTCGAGGCCGGGCAAGGCTTGGTCTGATCGAACAGCGACAGGTTCACCAATTTGCCGGTCATCGAGAAGTCGCCATAGTCCATGACAAGATCGCGCGTGATGCCGTTCTCATGCAGCTTGAAGCTGATCCGGTATTCCGGCACCTCTTCGCCGCTTTTGTCGGTGTCGTCGAAATAGGCGATGTTGACCGGCCAGTATTTGTCGGTGGCGAGCTTGGCGAGCGCCGGCGCTTCCGGGTCCGACTTGTCGGCGTCGGTTTTCTTGCCGACGACGATGGTGGTCGTCATCACCTTGTTGCCATCCTCGGAGCCGTCGAACAGATTGGTCTGATAGAAGTTCTCTCCGCTCTCGGCCTTGCCGATCAGCTCGACGAGATGCTGGGTGGGGAACTGCGTGGCGGCCAGCTCGAGCGTGTTCTTCTCGGGCTTGTCGATGTCGACCTTGAGACCTTTCGGCTCCCTGGTCGCCATGCCCTTGACCTCCTTGTCCAAATTCTGGTCGACGAAGGACTTCGTCACGAAGGAGAACGTCTTGCCTTCGGCGTCCTCGAACGTCGTCGTCTGCTGGTCGGTCAGCCTGGTGTTGTCGCTGGTGACGATCTGGGTGACGAAGCGGAACTTCACCGTGTAGCCTTCGCAGGGAGAGCCGTTGAATTCATACACCATGCGCCCGGAGATGCCGGTAATGCCCGAGCGGTCGGACGCCTTATTGAGAGTAAGGTCGTAGACGGCGCGGTGCGCCTGCAGCGCGGGCACGGCAAAGGCCGGAGCCATCGGGATGGCCGCCGACAGGAGGGCGGCGGAAAGGAAAAGGCGCGTCACGCGCATGAAGTGCTCCGATCGTCGCGACCGATGGCAGGCCGCAGGGAAAGATGGTCCAGCTTAAAAAAAGTCGTGGCGGAAGCGAGGCAAAAATAGCAATTTCGGCCCGGCCAACGCGGCGCCTTCCAGCAATAGGGAAAACCAATGAGCGAAACAATCGAAAAGCGGCTAAGCGATCTCGGCGTAACCATCCCGGCCGCCGCCGCGCCCGCCGCAAATTACGTGCCCTACTGCCGGACAGGCAACACGCTCTTCACCGCCGGCCAACTGCCGCTGAAGGACGGCAAGCTGCAGGCAAGCGGATTGCTCGGCCGCGACATCGATACTGCCGCCGGCAGGGAGGGCGCGAAATTCTGCGCCATCAACGTCCTGGCGCAGGCCAAAGCAGCCCTCGGCGATCTCGAAAAAATCCGCCGGCTGGTCAAGATCACGGTCTTCGTCGCCTCGGCGCCGGACTTCGTCGAACAGCATCTGGTCGCCAACGGCGCCTCCGACTTCCTGGTCGCGGCCCTCGGCGAACGCGGCAAGCATGCCCGCTCCGCCGTCGGCACCGCCTCGCTGCCGCTCAATGCCGCGGTCGAGATCGAAGCGATCTTCGAAGTCGAGTAAGAAGAGCCTGACATGACCGACCTTTCCTGGCTGATTGCCCGCCCGGTGGCGCATCGCGGCTTTCACGACATGAACAAGACGCGCTGGGAAAACACGCTGTCGGCCTTCGCCGCAGCCGTCGAGCGCGGCTATGCGATCGAATGCGACGTGCATATCTCCTCCGACGGCGTGCCGGTCATCATCCACGACGGCGACCTCAAGCGCCTGACCGGCGAGGACGGCTTCGTCTGGCAACGCACCGCGGCCGAACTCACGACGCTCAAGGTGGGGGGCACGAAAGACCATGTGCCGGCATTGCAGGAGGCGCTCGACCTGATCGGCGGCCAGGTGCCGCTGGTGGTTGAGCTGAAAGGCGTATCGGGCCACGACGCCGGGCTGGTGGCGAGCGTAGGCAGGCTGCTCAAGCGCTACAAGGGCAAGGTGGCGATTATGTCGTTCGACCACTGGCTGATCCGCGATTTTGCAAAAGATGCGCCGGGCATTCCGGGCGGGTTGACTGCCTATGGCAAGGACAACCAGCTGATCGAGGCGCATTTCGCCATGCTGGCGCACAACCTCGCCTTCACCTCTTACGCCGCCGGCGACCTGCCGAACCCATTCGTCAGCTTCGTGCGCGAAAAGCTCGGGATGCCGGTCATCACCTGGACGGTGCACGACCAGCCGGCGGTCGATCTCACCTTCAAATATGCCGACCAGATGACCTTCGAAGGTTTTGAGCCCGATCTGGTCAAGGTCGCCTGAGGCGGTGCCTGAAACGTGACTTGTAGCTGCCCTGAGGACGCTTAAATAAGCCGCATGGATCAGGGTGACGACGACGATGGACGGACAGCGAATGCGGACTATGCGATCCGCGTCGCGGCGGGCATCGGCGCGTTCACCTGCGAGGAATGGAACGGCTTTGCGGGAACCACGCGCGGCGACAAGGAAAACAGCTACAACCCGCTCGTTTCATTCGCCTTCCTGAGCGCGCTTGAAGATTCCGGCTGTGCCGTGCGGCGCACCGGCTGGCAGGGTCATCACCTCAGGCTCGAGACGGCGCAAGGCAAGCTGCTGGGCGCCGTGCCCTGCTATCTCAAATCGCACAGCCAGGGCGAATATGTCTTCGACCATGGCTGGTCCGACGCCTTCGAGCGCGCCGGCGGGCGCTATTACCCCAAGCTGCAATGTTCGGTGCCCTTCACGCCTGTCACCGGCCCTCGCCTGCTGGTCGGCAAAGGCGAGGACGAAGGCGCGGTAAAGGCTGGCCTCGCCGCCGGCCTAAAATTGGTGACCGATAAGCTCGGCGTGTCCTCCGCGCATGTCACCTTCGCGACAGAGTCCGACACAGCAACGCTGGAAGCGGCCGGTTTCCTGCACCGGACCGACCAGCAGTTCCATTTCTTCAACGAAGGCTTTTCCAGCTATGACGACTTCCTCGCCACGCTTGCCTCGCGCAAGCGCAAGGCGATGAAAAAGGAGCGCCGCGAAGCGCTTGCCGATGGCATCTCGATCGACTGGCTGACCGGCAAGGACATCACCGAGCGCGCCTGGGACGATTTCTTTGCCTTCTACATGGATACCGGCGGCAGGAAATGGGGCCGGCCCTATCTCAACCGCGAGTTCTTCTCGCTGATCGGCGAGCGCATGGCCGAGGACATTCTCCTGGTGATGGCCAAGCGCAACGGCCGCTATATCGCGGGCGCCATCAACTTCATCGGCTCCGACGCGCTCTACGGCCGCAACTGGGGCTGCGTCGAGGATCACCCCTTCCTGCATTTTGAGGTCTGCTACCACCAGGCGATCGACTTCGCGATCGAGCGCAAGCTGAAGGTGGTGGAGGCGGGCGCGCAAGGCGAGCATAAGCTGGCGCGCGGCTACCAGCCGGTGACCATGCATTCGGCGCACTACATTGCCCACCCCGGCCTGCGCAACGCGGTCGCCGATTACCTTCGCCGCGAGCGGCGCGAGGTCGAGCGGATGGGCGAATATCTCGAAGAGCACACGCCGTTCCGCAAGAACCTCAACGAATAGGTCCGCGCGGCGTTACCCGAGGAATCATTGCGGCTTTCTGGCCGCAATGGGAACGAGGAACGAAAAACACGCGACCAGGAAAAAGATGCCACCGCCAAGCGCCAGCAGATCGCCCGCACGCCATGCGGCGGCAATGAAGAACAGCGCCGACACAATGAACAAAAGCCAACCGGCGACAATCCACTTCATGGCCTCTCCATTCTGTTAGGCAACAGCCAGCGAGCCTCCACTCTTGCGACACAAACAACATTTTCGCGGGAAGAAGTCCTAGGCTGCACGTTTACCGCGCAAACGGCATCCGCTAAGTCCCGCCAGAGAACACATCCGGGGTTTGGCATCAATGAATGCCGGGCAATGGCTCGGTGTGGCGGGTCTTTTGATTATCCTGCCGCTGGTCGCCTGGTTCGAGCGCAAGCCGGCGACGTGGCATCTCGGCTGGCAGACCGGCCTAATCGGCTTGCCGCTCGGAAGCGGCTTCGCTACACCGGACGAGGACTGCAATCCGGAGTGCCCACCATGGCCGAAGCCTATGATCCCGGCAACATCTTTGCAAAAATCCTGCGCGGAGAGATTCCGTCGCATCGCGTCTATGAGGACGACGCAGTCGTTGCCTTCATGGATGTGATGCCGCAAGGGGTCGGCCACACGCTGGTGCTGCCGAAGGCCCCGTCGCGCAATATCCTCGACGCCGATCCGGCGACGTTCGGTCCGCTGTTTGCCGTGGTGCAGAAAGTGGCGGTGGCCGTGAAGAAGGCCTTCAACGCCGACGGCGTGACGCTCCTGCAGTTCAACGAGCCGGCCTCCGGGCAGACCGTCTACCACCTCCATGTCCACGTCATCCCGCGCTTCGAGGGCGTGCCGTTGAAGCCGCATTCCGGGCAGATGGAAAAGCCGGAGGTGCTGGCCGAGAACGCCGGCAAGATCCGCGCGGCACTGTGAAGCTCGCGGGTCCGCCTACATTGCCGATAGCCTCGGACTGACGAGCCCGATTTCGGTTTGCCGCGAGATTTTTCGAGTCTAGCCGGCCGCGTGCAGCGCCGGATGAGACCGTTTGCACTCGAATAGTTTGGTTAGGAAATATCGAACCATCTCGCTGTAGAACGCTGAGGCAGTGGCGAGCTTTTGGGTTTCGAACCATGGAAAATTCGGTTGCGGCGTCGACGCCCCTAGCGAGGACGGCTGTCGGACGTGCTTTTCTGATTGCCCTGGCGGACGCCTTTCGACGGCACCGGTTGCTGCACGCCATGGCCGTCGGTGCCCTGCTGCTGGCAACAGTGATCGGCATGCATACCGGAAACATGCCAGATTTCGGCGTACTGAAGGAATACATTCAGTACCTTTCCATCGCTTTCTGGATCTGCGGCTGCGTCTTTGCACTTGGGATCTTTCTCCACCTTGCGCTGGTCAAGCGGGATACCGCACCGCTCGGCACCTTCCTGAAATCGCTGGGCAGCTTTTTCGGCGACGCCGAACGCACTGCCAATAGCCTGAATGGCCTGACCGCGAGCATCGCCTTCGTATCCGCCGTCGGTGTGCTGAAAGGAGCCATCGCAATCCTTTCCCCATTTGCATGGGACAAGGCGCTGGCCCACACCGATCGGATCCTGCATTTCGGTAGAGCACCAGACGAATGGCTATGGTTTGTCGTCCAGTCGCCATTTGCGTTGAGGATGCTCAATATCGCGTACAATTTCTGGTTCATCGTGCTCATCGCCACGGTTTTCACTGCCTGCATCACACGCAACGATACGAAGCTGCGTCATCAGTTCCTGATGAGCTTCATGCTGATATGGACGCTCGGCGGCTTCTTCCTGGCGATGGGGCTGTCGTCGGCAGGGCCGTGCTTTTACGAGCGGCTGGGACTCGGCGATGACTTTCGCCCCCTCATGCAAGCACTTGCTGCCGCCGATCGCATCTATCCGATCTGGGCGCTCAGCACGCAGGACATGCTATGGAGCGGCTATACCGGCGCGACCGACGGCAGTATCGGAATATCCGCTTTCCCATCCATGCACGTGGCGATGGCGGTGCTTTTCTCTCTTTACGCAGCACGGCGCTCCCGGCTGGCCGGTATCCTGATGTGGGCATTCGCCAGTATGATAATGGTCGGCTCGGTCGTGCTTGGCTGGCACTATGCCATCGACGGCTACGCGGGTGCGCTCTTATCGATCATGATCTGGAAGGCATGCGGATACTCCCTGGCACGCTTCGCACCGGACGGCGTTGCTTGACTTCCGCAACCGGCAAAGCATGAAACGAAAAGTTCCGTCCTTTCATTTCATGCCTTGGGAGCTTTTTGATCCTCAGGCCTTTCAGCCCTTGCGCGGCAGTCGCGGCACCGGGCTGCGCTGGTCGCCGTCCTTGCCCTTTGCTCGCATTTGCGCCAGCCTCCGGAAGGCCAGCGGCTCCGGTCCGGCGAGAAGCCGCTGCCGAATTACCTCGGCGCACGCCTGCGGGCCCAGCCGCGACGTATCGACTTCCAGGTCGTAGATACCGGGCTTGTGCACCTCTTCCTGCCACAGGCGCACGGGCCGCGGTATCGGATCCTCGTCCGATCCGGTCACATAAGTTCCGTCCGCCGCGCTTGCGGCGCGCCGCTGCAGGATCACTTCGATCGGGCAGCGGACGCCGACGAACAGCACCGGCAGGCCGGCCAGGCGCCGGGCGCAATCGGGAAGAATGTCGAGCGGCCTCGAATGGGCTTCGTGGTGGCCGACATCGGTGACGACATTCAGCCCCAGCCGGCTGTGTGCGGCGATGGAGTCATAAAGCGCGGCGTAAAGGCGCGGCACGAAAGCCTCGAGGTCGGGTCGTTCGCCGCCGGGGCGCAGGCCAATGCCCCGACGCAGTCGCGGCGGTGTGACTTGCGCATAGACGTCGACGCCGAGATTGATCCACACGCCATCGAACGTCTCTTGAACCGCGGCGGCAATGCTCGACTTTCCGGAGCGCGGCGCGCCGTTCAGAATGATGATTTGCCCATGCATCACGTGGGTTCCTCCAACGAAGAAAAGCCCCGTTGCCGGGGCTTTTCTTGACTTCAATGCATGTCGCTCAAAGCGCGCAGCTGATTTGGGAGAACGACATGCATCAAAACCAACACGTGAAGCGCGTCGCCTGAATCTGTTTCAGCGCGACGCGTTTCAGGCCGATCAGCCCTTGCGGGGCAGTTGCGGCACCAGGCTGCGCTTGCCGCCGTCCTTGCCCTTCGGCTCCGGCTTCTGGGCCACCGCCTTCTTGGCGGCGGGCTTCTTCGCCGTTGCCTTCCTCGGCTTCGGCGCGTCCTCCGGCTCTTCCTTCTTCGGCTTCACCGGGGCTTCGTCGGCGAGCGATTCGAGCTTCAGGCCGGTCTCGCCGGTCTCCTTCTTCTCGACGGTGACACGCACCGTGCCGCCCTTCTTCAGCTTGCCGAACAGCACCTCGTCCGCCAGCGGCTTCTTGATGTGCTCCTGGATGACGCGACCGAGCGGACGCGCGCCCATGCGCTCGTCATAGCCCTTGTCGGCCAGCCAGGCGATCGCGTCCGGCGACAGGTCGAAGGTGACGCCCCGCTCGGAGAGCTGAGCTTCAAGCTGCATGACGAACTTCTGCACCACCTGGTGGATCACCGGCACCGGCAGCGAGCCGAACGGGATGATCGCATCTAGGCGGTTGCGGAACTCCGGCGTGAACAGCCGGTTGATCGCCTCGATGTCGTCGCCCTCGCGCTTGGTCGAGCCGAAGCCGATCGCCGCGCGCTGAGCGTCCGACGCGCCCGCATTGGTCGTCATGATCAGAATGACGTTGCGGAAGTCGATCTGCTTGCCGTTGTGGTCGGTCAGCTTGCCGTGGTCCATCACCTGCAACAGGATGTTGAACAGGTCCGGATGCGCCTTCTCCACCTCGTCGAGCAGCAGCACGCAATGCGGATGCTGGTCGACGCCGTCGGTAAGCAAGCCACCCTGGTCGAAGCCGACATAGCCGGGAGGCGCGCCGATCAGCCGCGAGACGGTGTGGCGTTCCATGTATTCCGACATGTCGAAGCGGATGAGCTCGACACCGAGCGAGGCCGCGAGTTGCTTGGCCACTTCCGTCTTGCCGACGCCGGTCGGCCCTGAGAACAGGTAGGAACCGATCGGCTTCTCCGGCTCACGCAGGCCGGCGCGCGCCAGCTTGATTGCCGACGTCAGCGCGGTGATCGCGGTATCCTGACCGTAGACGACGCGCTTCAGCTCGATATCGAGACCCTGCAGCACCTTCTCGTCGTCGGCCGAAACCGTCTTCGGCGGGATGCGCGCCATAGTGGCGATCGTCGCCTCGATTTCCTTGATGCCGATCGTCTTCTTGCGCTTGGCCTCCGGCACCAGCATCTGCGAGGCGCCGGTCTCGTCGATCACGTCGATCGCCTTGTCCGGCAGCTTGCGGTCGTTGATGTAGCGGGCCGAAAGCTCGACCGAGGCCTTGATCGCCTCGCTCGTGTAGCGGACCTTGTGGAACTCCTCGAAATAGGGCTTCAGGCCCTTCATGATCTCGATGGCGTCCTCGATGGTCGGCTCGTTGACGTCGATCTTCTGGAAGCGCCGCACCAGCGCGCGGTCCTTCTCGAAGAACTGGCGAAACTCCTTGTAGGTAGTCGAGCCGATGCAGCGGATCGCGCCTGACGAGAGCGCCGGCTTCAAGAGGTTCGACGCATCCATGGCGCCGCCGGACGTGGCTCCCGCCCCGATCACGGTGTGGATCTCGTCGATGAACAGCACCGCGCCGGGATAGTCCTCGAGTTCCTTGACGACCTGCTTCAGCCGCTCCTCGAAGTCGCCGCGATAGCGGGTGCCGGCCAAGAGCGTGCCCATGTCGAGCGCGAAGATGGTGGCGTCCTGCAGCACCTCGGGCACGTCGCCTTCGACGATGCGCTTGGCCAGGCCCTCGGCGATCGCCGTCTTGCCGACGCCGGGGTCGCCGACATAGAGCGGGTTGTTCTTGGAGCGGCGGCACAGCACCTGGATGGTGCGGTTGATCTCGCTCTCGCGGCCGATCAGCGGATCAATCTTGCCGGCCTTGGCCTTGTTGTTGAGGTTGATGCAGTAGGCCGTCAGCGCGTCCTGCGGCTTCTTCTTGCCGCCGTCCTCCTGCGGCTCGGCGCCGTTCTGGCCGCCCTGCTCGTCCTCGGCGCCGCGCGGCGTGCGCGACTCCGAAGCGCCGGGGCGCTTGGCGATGCCGTGCGAGATGTAGTTGACCGCATCGTAGCGGGTCATCTGCTGTTCCTGCAGGAAATAGGCGGCGTGGCTCTCGCGCTCGGCAAAGATTGCGACGAGCACATTGGCGCCGGACACTTCCTCGCGGCCGGACGACTGCACATGGATGACGGCGCGCTGGATGACGCGCTGGAACCCGGCGGTCGGCTTGGAATCCTCGTCGTAACCGGTGACGAGGTTGTCGAGCTCGGTGTCGATATAGGTGAGAACGGTGTGCTTGAGCTCGTCGAGATCGACGTTGCAGGCGCGCATCACGGCGGCCGCCTCGGTGTCGTCGATGAGCGCGAGCAGCAGGTGTTCGAGCGTCGCATATTCATGATGCCGCTCGTTGGCGAATGTCAGCGCCTGATGTAGCGCCTTTTCCAGGCCTTGGGAGAAAGCCGGCATGTTACCTCACTTCTTCTCCATCACGCATTGCAGCGGATGCTGATTCTGTCGGGCGAAATCCATGACCTGAGACACTTTGGTCTCGGCCACCTCGAATGTGTAGACCCCGCACTCGCCCACTCCATGATTATGAACATGCAGCATGATGCGTGTGGCGGCCTCGCGGTCCTTCTGGAAAAAACGCTCCAGGACGTGGACCACGAACTCCATGGGAGTGTAGTCGTCGTTGAGAATGAGGACCCTGTAGAGGCTGGGCTTCTTGGTCTTGGTTTTGGTGCGCGTGATGACCGCCGTGCCGCGGCCGGGATCGTTTCGGTCGTCGTCACTTTGCATTCGCACCACGCCTGCCGTGGCAGTCAAACCGATCGTCACGTAGTCCTGCCTTTTCGAATCCTCATGCGAGTTCAACATGTAGGTCTTCGATGGCCGATTTTAAGCCCTTCTGTTTAGCTGACAATATGGCTAGGTGGGCAAACTTCAGCGAATTTCTCAATCGTGAATGCGGCAAGGGCGCGGGCGCTGCGATCGCGCATGAAAAAACCCGGCCGCGTTTCCGCGACCGGGTCCTTCCTGCAGGCACGCAGGCCGTGTCAGATGGGATCGGACGAAATTACTTCGCCTTGGCGACGACCGATTCGAACGGCTTGTAGGCTTCCTTGGCGAGCTCGGCATAGAGATTGCCGATCTTGCTGGCCTCCGCCACGAAGCTCTCGTAGCTCTGCTTGGCGTAGTCGGTCTGGATCTCGATGGCCTTCTCGATCGACTTGGCCGAGAACAGCTTCTCGACGGCAGCGCTGCCGGCCTCGAAGCTCTTCTTGGTATATTCGCCGGCTTCGGTGGCGATCGCCTGCGCGCCCTTGGTGAGCGAGGCGAAGCTCTTCAGCCCGGTGTCGGCAAATTCCTTGCCGTATTTCGTGAAGTCCTCATAGGTCTGGGTCATTTCATTCTTCCCTTGGTTGAAACGCCCATTAGCCCCGGGCGCCCTTGTGCAATGCACCTCAATATATTGTGCATTGCACAAAAGTCAAGAATCCCTAGGGCCGCAAGGGAGCTGGGCAGCAGCAACGGCTAAAATTCGAATAAACAGAGGCTCAAATCGCCAGAAATTGGTGAACGCGGCAGTTACCATAAACGGATTGGTAACGCTGACCGCGATAGCTTGGCCGGAAGCGAGGCAGGCACTCCCTCTGCCGCCTCCGGGGCAACGAAAATTCAGGGTAAGTAGCGGTGCGTCAGGCGTTGTCGGGCTTCGTCTCCAAATCTTCATTTTCCTTCAAGGCGATCATGGTCGCCGCGCTCGCGGTGACGATTGTCGCCGCCGATGTCGCATCGGCTCTTGCCGCCAAGTCAGCGGCCATTGTCGTCGATGCCAAGACCGGCAAGGTGCTCTATTCGGCCGACGCCAACGGCCGGCGCTATCCGGCCTCGCTTACCAAGATGATGACGCTCTACCTCACCTTCGAGGCGCTGGCGAAGGGCAGAATCAGCAAGAACACGCCAGTGCCGTATTCGGCGCATGCGGCGTCCGAGCCGCCGACCAAGCTCGGTGTGCGCGCCGGCGGCTCGGTGCCGGTCGAGACCGCGATCCTGTCGATGGTGACGAAGTCGGCGAACGACTCGGCGACCGCGCTGGGCGAGATGTTGGGCGGCAGCGAAGACAATTTTGCCCGTATGATGACGGCCAAGGCCCGCCAGCTCGGCATGAACGGCACCGTCTTCCGCAACGCCAATGGCCTGCCCGATCCTGGCCAATTCACGACGGCGCACGACATGGCCATGCTGGGCATCGCGCTCCGCGAGCACTTCCCGCAATATTACGGCTATTTCTCGCAGCGCTCGTTCCTATACGGCCGCCAGCGCATCAACGGTCACAACCGCCTGCTCGGCCGCATCAAGGGCGTCGACGGGATCAAGACCGGCTACACGCGCGCTTCCGGCTACAACCTGGTTTCCTCCGTCGCCGATGGTGATCGCCGCCTCGTTGCCGTGGTGATGGGCGGTACTTCCGGCCGCAGCCGCGACAACCAGATGGCCACCCTGATCAACACCTACCTGCCGCGCGCCTCGACCCGCGGCGGCGGCGATCTGATCGCCAAGGCGGGCGGCGACAATCCGATCAAGGCTTTGGCAAAGGTCTTCCTGCCGAAGCACGACGCGCCGACTCCGGATGAAAAGCCGGCCGTCGACGACACCGAAGTCGCGTCAGCTGATGACAGCGTTCCGGTGGCCGACGAGACCAAGCCGGTCATCCAGGTCAGGAAGGTGAAGACGGTGGCCGTGGCCGCCATGGCTCCCGCACCCGCGACACAGGAAACAGCTTCGCAAACTGTTGCCGCATACGCCGAGCCGGCGCCGGCGGCCCCGCCGGCCGTCGATCCGGTCAAGACGTCGTCGCTGCCGTCGGGATGGGTGGTGCAGGTTGCGTCCTCGCCGACGCAATCCGGTGCCCAGGCCCTTCTCGACAAGACGAGCAAGCAGGCGCCGAAGGTGTTGGCGGATGCGTCGGGCTTCACGGTCGCGTTCGACAAGGACGGCGTCACCTACTACCGTGCCCGCTTCGGCGGCTTTGGCTCCAAGGACGCAGCCTGGAAGGCCTGCGATGCCCTGAAGCGAAAGAAAATCTCGTGCTACGCCGTCCAGCAATAGGCGGCCTTTGAAACTCCGGGAAAGTTCCGCGTCGAAGGAGACTAGTCGTGATTGGAGAGCAAGACGTCCTTGGCTTCATTGATCCGCGCCGCCAGGACAGACGTGCCGCCGACATCGGCATTCAGGCGCTGCATCAGGCGGCGGTGCGCCTTGCGGATATCCGCCGCGGCAGCCCCCGCTTCAAGACCAAGGATCTTGTAGGCCTCCTCCTTAGTCATGGCGCCCGCACCTGGCGCAACACCCAGCCCTTCGCCACTGTCCGGCTGCGCGTCCTTGCGCCAGACGGGAAAACGGCCGTCAAGATACGTCTCTAGCAGCTGGCGGCTCTCCGGGTCCGGCCGCAGCTCGACGTGGAGTTGCTGCAGGTCCGCGAGCCCCATGGCGCCCAGCATTTTACCCTCATAGTGGCCAGCGAGAACAAGGCCCTCGAGCTTGCCGCTGTCGTGGTCGAGGTCCATTTCGAGAGCCGCGGTGCGCACGGTCGAGCGTTTGGCCGCGACAGCCTTCGCCGGCGGCCGTCTCGCCCGCATCCAGGCATACCAGCCTGCCGCCGCAATCATCAGCAGGCCGCCAATACTGCTGCGGCCGACCACGAGCATCGTCGCGCCGAACAGGCCCAGCAGCGCGGGCCCAAGCGTTCTAAGATTGTCCGCCATCCTGGTGGCGTCGGCGCGTACAAAGACTGTCGCGACGCCGAAAAGCACCAGAAGCAAGGCCGCCAATGCGATGATCACGCCCATCGGTTTGCATCATCCAGATGATTGCGCCTGCAAATCAGGATGGGGTGTGGGTCGAATGCTTGCAAGTCCCACATCGGACGAGCCGAAGGGCCAGCAACCGGAAGATGAGGCCGTGCGGCCTTACAGCAGGCCGAGTTCGGCAAGCTCCATGCGCAGTTTCGGCGGCATCTCGGCCAATGCGGCCCTGCCGTTGCCGAGATCGGCGGGGGCGTCGGACGGCTTGAGATAACGCCAGCCCTGGAAGGCACGGCGCGGCTGCCAGTCGGTGCGCACCACTTCGGGATCGAGCACCAGATGGCAGCGGCCGATGCCTTCGCCGTCGACGAAGGGCCGGATCTGGGTGATGAGTTGCCGGCACTGCACGTTGCCCTTGATCACCCAGTAGAGCGAGCCGCCGTCGGTGATCTCGTCGCCGCGCGTCGGCACCATACGCGTGGTGTGCCAGTGCTCGGCCGGGTCGCCGGCGCGGCGCCGCTCGTCGAGCCGGAAGGCAATCCACTCTTCCAGATCCTCGACGCTGTCGCAGCCGACGCAGAGCTTGATGAGATTGAGAGACATGACCGCAATCTAGCGACTGCCCCCAAGGCGTTCAACGCCGGGCGACGTTATACACAGGCCGATGCCTGCCCGATTATTCGGCCAGGGCAGCCGTCGAGATTGCTTCGGCAACCCACTCATTGAGGCTCTTGTTCTCGGCCGCGGCAGCGATGACAGCAGCTTCGTGAGTGGCCGGATCAAGCCGAACGTTGAAGCGGCCAGAAAATTCTCGAAAAGGCTTGATGCCCTTCTCGCGGCACAGGTCAAGAAAAACTTTCAACGACGTTGCACCCTCGGCGTAGAGTTGGTCGACATTCGCGGCGTAAAAATCCGCGCCGCCGGCCAGTCCCAGGAATTCGCCCCTCAGCATTCCAAGCTCCGGGTCGAAAGACACCGATGCCTTGTGGCCGTCGATCTCAATGATATTCTTCATGGTCTCACTCCATGGCTCTCCAGCCATTTCCTGATGCTGGCAACCGCGCCCTTGTCAGTGTCCGGTGTCGGATGCGGCCGATGGAAAACCCGGACCTCGCCGAACAGAAACACACCGACACGCGACCCTTCGCGTTCACTGACTTCGGCACCTAAGGCTCGATATCCGACCATCGAATTGTGCCGCTTACCGGCCGCGCGAAAATCTGCGCGAGCGTTGCCTGATGCTCCGCTTCATGCAGTTCAGTACCATAAAATGGTATCATAAGGCAAGAAATGCAATGGCGAAGACGGCTTGCCGTCTTCAGCACTCGACTACATTGACGGCCAGCCCGCCGAGGCTTGTTTCCTTGTACTTCTCGTTCATGTCGAGGCCGGTCTGGCGCATGGTTTCGATCGCAGCATCCAGTGGCACGAAATGGGTGCCGTCGCCCTTGATGGCTAGCGAGGCGGCGGTGACCGCCTTGACCGCGCCGAGCGCATTGCGCTCGATGCAGGGCACTTGCACAAGACCGCCGACCGGATCGCAGGTCATGCCGAGATGATGCTCGAGCGCGATCTCGGCGGCGTTCTCGACCTGCTCCGGCGTGCCGCCCATGACCGCGCAAAGGCCGGCGGCCGCCATCGCCGAAGCGGAACCCACCTCGCCCTGGCAGCCGACTTCGGCGCCGGAAATCGAGGCGTTGGACTTGATGATGCCGCCGACGGCGGCAGCCGTCAGCAGGAAGTCGCGGATGCTCGGCTGGTCGGCTTCTGGGTGGAAATGCAGCCAGTAGCGGAGCACCGCCGGCAGCGTGCCGGCCGCGCCATTGGTCGGCGCAGTCACCACGCGCCCACCGGCCGCGTTCTCCTCGTTGACCGCCATGGCGTAGATCGACAGCCAATCATTGGCGAGCAACGGATTGGGCCGGTTCTGCTGCCACTGCTCCTTCAGCTTGTCGTGCAGCTGGCGCGCGCGGCGGCGCACCTTCAATCCGCCCGGCATGACGCCGTCCTGCGACAGGCCGCGGTCGATGCAGCCCTTCATGGCGCTCCAGATCGCGTCGAGGCCGGCATCGAGCTCCTCGCGCGACATGTGCCTTTCCTCGTTGACGCGCTTCATCTCGGCGATGGAAAGCCCGCTCTTGGCCGCCATTGCCAGCATCTCGACGGCGTTCTCGAACGGATACGGCACTTTCTTGCCTTCAGTCGTCACCGAGCCCTTGGCCTTCATGCGCTGCAATTCTTCCTCGGAGACGACGAAGCCGCCGCCGATCGAATAATAGATGCGCTTGAGCAGCAGCCGGTCGGATGCGTCATAGGCGTAGAACGCCATGCCGTTGGCGTGGCCGGTCAGCGGCGTCTTGCGGTCGAGCACAAGGTCCTTGGCGGGGTCGAAGCGATAGGACGGATGCCCGGGCGGCGAAATCCGCTTTTCGCTGTTTATGCGGGCGACGATGCCATCCGCCTCGTCAGGATCGACCGTCTGCGGCGTCTGGCCGGCAAGGCCGAGGATGACGGCGCGGTCCGAGCCATGGCCAATGCCGGTATAGGCAAGCGAGCCGTGCAGGCTGGCGCCGATGCGATCGACCTTGACGCCGGCGGGACGCGGCCAGTCGCCGGCGATAATTTCGTCGAGGAAGCGGCGCGCCGCCGTCATCGGTCCCATCGTGTGCGAGCTCGATGGACCAATGCCGATCTTGAACAGGTCGAATACCGAAAGGAACACGCGCCGTTGTCTCCTGAGGGCCGCTCAAACCTTACATATAGGAATTCCCGTGATGTTTCCGCTGTTTTGCGTGTGGCGGCGCGGCGTCAGCCGACCTTGTTTGCTCCGGCAGCGACATCATCAGGTGCTTGCCTCGGCTGTCGAAGCACCCGCCGGGCCTGTGGTAAAAGGCATGCATGGGCGATTCCCTCCATCTTTCAGCGGCAGACCTGGCGGCGCTGGCCTTCTTCCTGGTTGTCTGGGTGCTGCATACTCTTGCCTCGGACGGCAAGCTCGTCAGCCGCGTGTCGTTGACGACAGCGATGAACGCCCAGCGCGAGGCCTGGATGCGCAACATGGCCGAGCGCGAGGTGCGCATCGTCGACACCGCCATCATGAACGGCCTGCAGCAAGGCACCGCCTTCTTCGCTTCGAGCTCGCTGATCGCGCTGGGCGGCTGCTTCGCCCTGCTCGGCGCATCCGACCGGGTTCTAACCGTGCTGGCCGACCTGCCGTTAGCCGCCGCATCCTCCCGCGAGGCCTTTCAGGCCAAGATGTTCGGCCTGGTGCTGATCCTCGCCTTCGCCTTCTTCAAGTTCGGCTGGGCCTACCGGCTGTTCAATTATTGCTCGATCCTGATCGGCGCCGTGCCGGTCCCGCATGGCGAGGCCTCGCGCAATCCGGTCAGCGAGACGGCAGTGTGGCGGGCCACACGCATGAACGTGCTTGCCGGCAAGCATTTCAATTCCGGCCTGCGCGCCGTCTTTTTCTCGATCGGCTATCTCGGCTGGTTCGTCGGCCCGACAGTGTTCGTGCTGTCAACGCTGGTGCTGCTGGCGGTGCTGGTGCGGCGCCAGTTCTTCTCGGCCGCGCGCCAGGCAGTGCTCGGTCAACCGCCCGGTGCAGGAAAGGGCCGATCGATGCGGCCCGACAGCCAGTAAGCGAAGAGCCCGATCCATTCGCGGATTGCCGTCGTGGTCGCCTGCAGCGCGTCAGACGGGTTGTCGCGGTAGAGGCCGATGCCTTCGCGCCCCGATGTTCGGTAGTCGACCGGCCAGGCAACGGTTGGAAAAGCCGCCTTGTCGAACAGCGCCTTGGCGCGGGGCATGTGGAAGGCGGACGTCACCAGCAGCCATGTCTCGCCGGGCTTCGGCTCGACCAGCCTGCGGGTGAAGACGGCATTCTCGTAGGTGTTGCGCGACTTGTTCTCTAGAATCAGCCGATCGGACGCAACACCCAGGGCGCCGAGCAGGCGCGGCGCGGTGTCGGCATCGCCCTCGCCGTTGAGGAAAAGCTCGCCAATGCCGCCCGAGACGACCACTTTCGCTTGCGGAAAGCGCCGGGCGAGTATCGCCGTCTCGACCATGCGGTCGCCGCCGCTGTTCAGCTCATAGCCGCCGCGCGCCAGGTTGATGGCGCCCTCGAAGCCGCCGCCGAGCACGACGATGCCGTCGACCTTTTCCGGCAGCGGCGGCTTCGGAAAGCGTTCCTCCAGCGGGGTAAGCATCGTCGCGCCAATAGAGGTCCAGGCTGAAAGAGCAAGGATCAGAAAGGCGAGCACGCTACCGGTGGCGGCCAGCCGCCGGCGACCGAACAGCGCCGCCAGCAAGCCGGCAAGCAGCAGGAAAATCGCCAGGTTGAGCGGCTGGACGAAGAACCAGAGGATCTTGGAAAGATAATAAAACATCCCTCACCCCTTTCAGATGAGGGACGACGCTACCACCACTTTTCCGGCTGAAATTTGCCCGCCGCCTGTTCGATGACATGCGCGGTCTGGAACAGCGTTTCCTCGTCGAACGGCCGGCCGATGAGCTGCAGGCCAAGCGGCAGACCCTTGCCGTCGAGGCCGGCAGGCACCGAGATGCCCGGCAGGCCAGCCATGTTCACCGTCACGGTGAAGATGTCGTTGAGATACATTTTCACCGGATCGGAATTCATGTCCTCGTCGGCGACGCCGAAAGCGGCCGACGGCGTTGCCGGGGTCAGGATGACGTCGACACCGGCGGCAAAGACGTTCTCGAAATCGCGCCTGATCAAGGTGCGCACCTTCTGCGCCTGCAGGTAGTAGGCGTCGTAATAGCCAGCCGAAAGCACGTAGGTGCCGATCATGATGCGGCGCTTGACTTCGCGGCCGAAGCCGGCGGCGCGCGTCTTCTCATACATGTCGACAATGTCCTTGCCGGGCACGCGCAATCCGTAGCGCACGCCATCATAGCGGGCGAGGTTGGACGAGGCTTCGGCAGGCGCCACGATGTAGTAGGCAGGCAGCGCGTATTTGGTATGCGGCAGCGAGATGTCGACGATCTCGGCGCCGGCGTCCTTCAGCCAGGCGATGCCCTGCTGCCAGAGCGCCTCGATGTCTTCCGGCATGCCGTCGACGCGGTATTCCTTCGGGATGCCGACCATCATGCCCTTGATCGGCTTGCCGATCACTGCTTCGTAGTCCGGCACCGGCCGGTCGACCGACGTCGTGTCCTTCGGGTCGGACGAGGCCATCGACTTCAACAGGATCGCGGCGTCGCGCACGTCGCGCGCGATCGGTCCGGCCTGGTCGAGCGACGAGGCGAAGGCAACCACGCCCCAGCGCGAGCAGCGGCCATAGGTCGGCTTGATGCCAACGGTGCCGGTGAAGGCCGCGGGCTGGCGGATCGAGCCGCCGGTGTCGGTCGCGGTGGCGCCGGCACAGAGGAAGGCAGCAACAGCCGAAGCCGAGCCACCGGAGGAACCGCCTGGCACAAGCTGGGCGTTGTCGAGCGTGCGCTCCGTCTTCGTGCCGCCAGCGGAGACAAAGCCGCCGTCGCCCTGGTGCGTCGTCGGCATGACAACCGTGTCAAGCCGCGAGCGCCGCCACGGGTTGATCACCGGGCCGTAGTAGGAGGTCTCGTTGGAGGAGCCCATGGCGAACTCGTCCATGTTGAGCTTGCCGAGCATGACGGCACCGTCGGCCCATAGATTGCTGGTGACGGTCGATTCGTAGTGCGGCTTGAAGCCGTCCAGCACATGGCTGCAGGCCTGGGTGTGGACGCCTTCGGTGGCGAACAGGTCCTTGATGCCGAGCGGAATGCCTTCGAGCGCCCCGCCCTCGCCCTTGCCCAGCTTCGCATCGGAGGTCTTGGCCATGGCGCGCGCCCTGTCGGCGGTCACCGCGATGTAGGCATTGAGCACCGGATTGGCGCGCTCGATCGCCGAGAGATAGGCTTCCGTGATCTCGGCGGCGGAGATCTCCTTGCCGCGCAGCTTGGCGCGGGCCTCGGAAATGGTGAGATGTGTGAGGTCGCTCATCAGGCAAGGCTCTTTTCGTAAAACACCGACCACTTGGAGTCGGGATAATCCAGCACCGGACCGCAACGCGAAAACCCGGCACGCTCGTAGACGGTCCAGGCGGCCGGGTGGCGATCGCCGGTTTCGAGAACCAGACGTTGCAGCCCTTCCTGCCGCGCCAGCGCCTCGACCCGCTCGACGATTTGCGCACCGATCTTCTGGCCGCGATGCGAGGGCCGCGTGTACATGCGCTTGACCTCGCCAGTCACCTCGTCATGCCGCTTCAGCGCGCCGCAGCCGACGGCAAGGCCACCGTCGCGGGCAATGAACACCGTCGTGTCGTGGCCAGCCATCTGCTCGACGGTCAGGTGGTAGCAATGCTCCGGCGGCGTCAGTTCGAGCAGCGCGGCATTGAGCTCCGCGACCAGCGCCCGCACGTCGTCCTGCAAGGGCGTCTCGACGGCGATCTCGACGGCCATCCTGCCCTACTCCACGACCTTGGGAACGAGGAAGAAGTTTTCTTCGGTGGCGGGCGCGTTGGCGACGATGTCGGCCGCCTTGTCGCCGTCGGTGACGACATCCTGCCGCTTCTTCATCTCCATGGGGGTGACCGAGGTCATCGGCTCGACGCCGGACACATCGACCTCGTTCAACTGCTCGACGAAGCCGAGGATGGCGTTCAGCTCGCCGGTCATGCGCTCGGCGTCCTCCTCGCTCACCGCAATGCGAGCAAGGTGAGCGACGCGCTTCACGGTCTGAAGATCAACGGACATGTCTATTTGCCTCGGAAAAACCAGTGCGGGCTATAGCGGCGCAACGCTTGCGGTGCAACATCGATCATGTTGAACCGAACAGACTGCGGATAGCTCCGGCGCGCCTAGGGAGTGCTGCTCAGATCGTAATCGCCTTTCCGATCTCGGGCAGCGCTACCTTGACCCCGGACCCTTCCATGCCGGCCACGAATTTGTCGGCGGTCTGATCGATGATCGGGAAGGTGCCGAAATGGCAGGGAACGACCGTATCGAAGCTGAAAAAGCGGCGGCAGGCAAGGGCCGCCACCGCCCCGCCCATGGTGAAGCGGTCGCCGATCGGCACGATGCCGATCTTCGGTTCATGCAATTCGTTGATCAGCCCCATGTCGGAAAAGATGTCGGTGTCGCCCATGTGGTAAAGCGTCTTGTCCTGCGGGAAATGCAGCACGAGCCCGCCCGGGTTGCCGAGATAGGTGTTGGTGCCGCCCTGGCCGCCGAACGAGGAGGAGTGCAGCGCCTGGACGAAGGTGGTGGTGAAGGGGCCGCAATCGACGGTGCCGCCGATGTTGCCGGGGTTGATCTTCTTGTCGCTGACGCCCTGCCCGACGAGATACATGCAGACCTCGAAATTGGCGACCAGCATGGCGCCGCTCTTCTTCAGCACCTCGATCGAACCGCTGACATGGTCGTTGTGGCCATGGGTCAGGAGAACATGCGTCACCCCTTCCGCCGGCCCTTCCCAGCCGCCCGTCCAGGACGGATTGCCGACCAGATACGGGTCGATGAGGATGGTGGCGTCCTTTGTCTCGATGCGGAATGCCGAATGGCCGTACCAGGTCAGTTTCATGATTGGGTTCCTCGATTTTCTCGTTGTCAAAGGATAGAACGCCGGGGGCAAATTGAAAGTCCCGCGGTCTATCAAAAGGCCGCGCGGCGAAGACCGGGGAGAGTTGTTGAGCATCATCGGCATTGAAGAATTGCCGGCACGGCTTGCCGGCGGCCGGACGCTCGCCGGCCTCGACCTGGGCGACAAGACGATCGGCGTGGCGGTGTCGGACCGTGGCTTGTCCTTTGCCCATCCGCGCCCGGTCATCCTGCGCAGGAAGTTTTCGCTCGATGCCGCCCAGTTGCTGGCACAGCTCGAGAAGGACAATGTCGGGGCGATCGTGCTTGGCCTTCCCGTCAACATGGACGGATCGGAAGGCCCGCGCGCGCAGAAATCCCGCGCCTTCGCGCGCAACATGGCTGCCCTGTCCGATCTGCCCATTGTGCTGTGGGACGAGCGGCTGTCGACGGTCGCCGCGGAACGGACGCTGATCGAGATGGATTTCTCGCGCAAGAAGCGCGCCGGCAAGATCGATTCGGCGGCGGCGGCCTTTATTCTGCAGGGAGCCCTGGACCGGCTTCAGTCGCTCGGCCGAGCCGATCCGGACTGACCGGACCTTCCCGGCGCCGCCTGATCCATTCGCCGATCTGGCGCCGGCGGCGGAATGCCACCAGTCCGAGCAGCAGGAAACTGTCGAACACGCAGGCCCGCGCGACCATGCCCGGGATGATCCCCGGATCGACGCCGAGTATCTGGCCGTAAAGCTGGAACACCAGGTCGTGCAGCTGGCGGCTGAGCATCACATAGCCGAAATTGATGTCGTTGAGCGACAGGAAGAACCAGCCCCAGAACAGGACCAGCGGAGCTGCCCAGAATGCGAACAAGGCGCGCATCAGTGGCGACCTCCGGGTCTGGTTTCCGGACGGCCGGAGATGCGGGACAGCAGGGAGCTGTGCGCGGCGCTCGTTGCCATGCGCTGAGCAGTCAAGCGAGCATCGCCGTGATGCAAAGTCGCGGCGGCCACGGTCGAGCGCCGCTCGGCGAGCACCGCGACATAGGAGGCAAGCAGCGCCGTCATCTGGATGGCGATCACCATGAACAGCCCGTTGATCCCTTGCGCGGCGCCGCCGACGAGAATGATCGACAGCAGGAAAGAGGCGGAGATGAAGGCGATCCGCACCACTGCGTCGCCGGCATCGGGCCTAGTCGCGATGTTGAGCAGCGTTTCGACGAAAGCCCAGCAGAAGAGCAGCGCGACGATCAGCAGCGCGACCGAGAGCGGCGCCACGATGACGGCGTGTTCGAGCCCCGGAAAGCCGGCGCTTTGCACCGATACGCCAAGCACGCCAAGCGCGGACGCGATGCCGCGGTTCCCGTCCATGCAGATGTAGGCCAGCAGGGCGAAAACGACCGCCCAGTGCAAGGCCAGAAATGATGTCAAAACGTGCCGCATGCGCTCCCTGCCTCGCGGAGCAGGGGATGCTCATGGTTAACACTTCCCTACTCCGGTGGACAGAGTGGGCCCTGCGAAGGCCGCCCGCAATTGAAACCATCTGTTAAGGTTAACGGCCGTCCACAGCCGGCGATGGAAGCGCGTTTCAGGCTTGTTCAAGTCAGCGGCGGATAGAGCGTGTCGATGATCATGCGCGCGTCATGGCGCGAATCGAGCATGCCGTAGGTGGTGCGCCATTGGCCGCCGAGCCTTGTTTCGACGAAGGCGTCGGCAATCCGCCCTGCCCCCAACCGGCGCAGTTCCGCCGCCGCCGCCGACAGCGCGAGTTGCTCGGTCAGCAGGCGCGCCGAGCCCTCGTCGGTCGAAGCCACCTGCATGGCCGCCTTGAGCACGCCGATGGTGCCGCGGCCGCCGGCGCCGAGGTCGCGGTCGATGCCGGCCAGCACCTCCTCGAACAGGCCGGGCGCGCGGCCGAGCACGCGCAGCACGTCCAGCGCCATGACATTGCCCGAACCTTCCCAGATCGCGTTGACCGGAGCCTCGCGATAGTAACGGGCAAGCGGCGCTTCCTCGACATAGCCGTTGCCGCCGAGGCACTCCATCGCCTCGTAAAGCAGCTGCGGTGCGATCTTGCACACCCAGTATTTGACCACCGGCGTCATGGCGCGGGCAAAGGCCGCCTCGCCGCGATCGCTCGCCGCCTCGTCGAAGGAGCGCGCCAGCCGAAACGACAGCGCCGTCGCGGCAGCGACGTCGAGCGCCATGTCGGCGAGCACCCGCTGCATCAGCGGCTGGTCGACCAGATTGGCGCCGAACACCTGGCGGTGGCGCGTGTGGTGGACGGCCTCGGCCAGCCCTGCCCGCATGATCGCCGAGGAGGCGACGGCGCAGTCGAGCCGGGTCAGCGTGACCATGTCCATCATCGTCTTGATGCCGGCGCCCGGCTCGCCGACCATCTCGCCGATGGCGTTAACGAACTCGACTTCCGACGAGGCGTTGGAGCGGTTGCCGAGCTTGTCCTTCAGGCGCTGGAAGCGGAAGCCATTGCCCGAGCCGTCGCCGAGGATGCGCGGGACGAGGAAGCAGGAAAGCCCCTCCGGTGCCTGCGCAAGCACCAGGAAGGCGTCCGACATCGGCGCCGACATGAACCATTTGTGCCCGGTCAGCCGGTAGAAGCCGCTTCCCGTGCGCTCCGCCCTTGTGATGTTGGCGCGCACGTCGGTGCCGCCCTGTTTCTCGGTCATGCCCATACCGAGGGTGAGCCCGGTCTTTTGCACCGGCGGCTTCTGGCTCTGGTCGTATTTGCGCGTCGTCACGCGCGGCGCCCATTCGCGGAACAGTTTTGGGCTTGCCATCAGCGCCGCCAGCGAAGCGCTGGTCATGGTGATGGGGCAAAGATGCCCGGTCTCGAGCTCGGCGGTCAGATAGAACCGCGCCGCCCTCACCTGGTGCCGGCGGCCTATCTCGGCATCGCCGTTTTCCCAGACAGAGGAATGCAAGCCGCCGGCAATCGAGCGTCGCATGAGCGCATGATAGGCGGGATGAAACTCGACCAGATCGATGCGCCGGCCCTGGCGGTCATGTGTCCTGAGCTTCGGCGTGTCGGTATTGGCGAGGCGGGCAAGCTCCTGCGCCTCTTGGGTCATGGCGAACCGGCCAAGAGCGTCGAGGTCCTTGCGCACCGGATCGGAAAAACGCTCGGCAAGCTGGATGAGCAACGGATCGCCCCGCCATGCGTTGCCGCCCGTCAATGGCGGCGGCTGGTTGATCACGTCGTCGGTCACGCCCAATCCTTCTACAGTAGGAAGGCCCTTACCATCTGAAGGCCGCGGTCGCGAATCCGAAGCCACGGGGCCTTATAGCCCAAGCAACATAAGGCGCGCGACGAAAATACCGGGGAGAACGCCCGCAATCCAAAGCTGGCGCTTGCGGCTGGCCGGACCTCACCCTATAGCAGCGCCTTGAGATGACCGACGCTTCGTCCCTGCCGATTTTCCCTCACCGCCACCTTCTGGGCATCCGCGATCTTTCCCCGGCCGATATCGAGCTGCTGCTCGATCGCGCCGACCAGGCCGTGGCGATCTCGCGGCAATCGGAAAAGAAGACCTCGACGCTGCGTGGCCGAACACAAATCAACCTCTTCTACGAGGCGTCGACCCGCACGCAATCGTCCTTCGAGCTCGCGGGCAAACGGCTCGGCGCCGACGTGATGAACATGTCGGTGGCGAGTTCTTCGGTGAAGAAGGGCGAGACGTTGATCGACACCGCCATGACGCTCAACGCCATGCGTCCGGACATCCTGATCATCCGCCACCAGTCGGCGGGGGCGGCAGCGCTTCTGGCGCAAAAAGTCGGCTGCTCGGTGGTCAACGCCGGCGACGGCGCGCATGAGCATCCGACGCAGGCGCTGCTCGACGCCCTGACCATCCGCCGCGCCAAGGGACCGCTGTCGAAACTGATCGTGGCGATCTGCGGCGATATCCTGCATTCGCGCGTCGCCCGCTCCAACATCATGCTCTTGAACGCGCTCGGCGCGCAGGTGCGCGTCGTCGCGCCTTCGACGCTGCTGCCGGCCGGCATCGACAGAATGGGCGTGATCGTCTCGCGCTCGATGGCCGAAGGCCTCAAGGACGCCGACGTCGTGATGATGCTGCGCCTGCAGCGCGAGCGCATGGAAGGCGCCTTCGTGCCGTCGATCCGCGAATATTTCCGCTATTTCGGCCTCGACGCGGAAAAGCTGAAAGCGGCCAAGGAGGATGCGCTGGTCATGCATCCGGGACCGATGAACCGCGGCGTGGAAATCGCCTCGGAAATCGCCGACGGGCCGCAAAGCGTCATTCAGGAACAGGTCGAGATGGGCGTTGCCGTGCGCATGGCTGTCATGGAAGCGCTGCTCGACCCTCGCCGCAATTCTGAGGGCCGCAACCATGAAGGGCGCGGCGCATGAGCGTGACGGTCTTCAGCAGGGCCCACATCGTCGACCCCTCACGCGGCGTCGACGAGGTCGGCACCGTCATTGTCGATGGCCGCAAGATCGCCGCGGCCGGCAAGGCGGCGCTGAACCAGGGCGCCCCCGAAGGCGCTGTTGTCATCGACTGTGCCGGCAAGACGGTCATTCCGGGCCTTGTCGATGCCCGTGTGTTCATCGGCGAACCCGGCGGCGAACATCGCGAGACGATTGCGTCGGCGAGCGTCGCGGCGGCAGCCGGCGGCGTTACCTCCATTGTCATGATGCCCGACACTGACCCGGTGATCGACAACGTGGCACTCGTCGAGTTCGTGCTGCGCACGGCAAAAGACACGGCAAGCGTCAACATCTTCCCGGCGGCGGCGATCACCAAGGGCCTCGAAGGCCGCGAGATGACCGAGTTCGGCCTGCTGCGCGAGGCCGGCGCCGTCGCCTTCACCGACGGTCGCCACACGATCGCCAATGCGCTGGTCATGCGCCGCGCGCTGACCTACGCCCGCGATTTCGGCGGCGTGATCGCGCATGAAACCCAGGACGCAGACCTCGCCTCGGCCGGCGTGATGAACGAAGGCCTCTATGCGAGCTGGCTCGGCCTTTCCGGCATCCCGCGCGAGGCCGAGCTCATCCCGCTCGAGCGGGACTTGGCGCTGGCGCGGCTGACGGGCGGCGCCTATCACGCCGCCAAGATTTCATCCGCGATGGCGGCCGGCGCGGTGAGCCGGGCAAAGGCGGACGCCGCTAACGTCACGGCCGGAGTCGCCATCCACAATCTGTCGCTCAACGAGAACGATGTCGGCGAATATCGCACCTTCTTCCGGCTGACCCCGCCCTTGCGCGCCGAGGACGACCGGTTGGCGATGATCGAGGCGATCAAGGACGGCACGATCGACATCATCGTCTCTTCGCACGACCCGCAAGATGTCGACACCAAGCGCCTGCCCTTCGCCGATGCTGCCGCCGGCGCGATCGGGCTGGAGACGCTGCTTGGCGCGGCGCTTCGGCTCTACCATAATGGCGACGTGCCTCTCCTCAGGCTGATCGAGACGCTTTCGACCGCGCCGGCAAAGCTTTTCGGCCTGCCAGGCGGCACGCTGAAGTCCGGCGCGCTGGCGGACCTCGCCGTGGTCGATCTCGACGAGCCCTGGATCGTCAGCGAGAGCGGCCTGCGCTCACGCTCGAAGAACACCTGCTTCGAGGGCGCGCGCCTGCAGGGCAAGGTCTTGCAAACCATGGTGGCGGGCCGCACAGTGTTTTCGACCTGAGCATCTGTCGACGAGCCGGACAGTACCGGCTCGACTGACATAAATAAGCGGGGGAACAATGGGTTACGGGCTCGCACTGATCTTCGGCTACCTGCTCGGCTCGATCCCGTTCGGGCTCTTGATCACCCGCGCGGCCGGTCTCGGCGACGTGCGCCAGATCGGCTCCGGCAACATCGGTGCAACCAATGTTTTGCGCACCGGCAACAAGGGCCTTGCCGCGGCCACGCTGTTGCTCGATGCGCTGAAGGGCACGGCGGCGGCGCTCATCGCCGGCCGCTTCGCGCCGGAACTGGCGCTCGCGGCCGGCTTCGGTGCCTTCCTTGGCCATCTCTTTCCGGTCTGGCTCGGCTTCAAAGGCGGCAAGGGTGTCGCCACCTATCTCGGCGTGCTGCTCGGTCTTGCCTGGCAAGGCATGCTGGTCTTCGCTGTCGTCTGGCTCGCCATGGCGTTCCTGTTCCGCTATTCATCGCTGGCGGCGCTGACAGCGGCGGTCGTGGTGCCGATCGCGCTTTACTTTATCAGCACGCCTCAAATCGCGGGGCTGTTCGTGGTGATGAGTCTGATCGTCTTCCTCAAGCATCGCGCCAACATCTCACGGCTTCTTGCCGGCACCGAGGGCAAGATCGGGGCGAAAGGATGAGCGGGCCCGCCGCCGGCCCGCGCCTCAGCGACCGGCAGCGGCTTGCCTGGCTCCGCCTGATCCGCACGCCGAATGTCGGCCCGGCTTCCTTCCGCGAATTGATCAACCGCTTCGGCTCGGCAGAGGCCGCGCTCGAAATGCTGCCTGAGTTGATGATTTCGGGAGGCGCCAGCCGCATCGTCCGCATTCCGACGGTCGCTGAAGCCGAAGCCGAATTGGAAGCGGCCCGCCGCGCCGGAGCCCGCTTCGTCGGCATCGGCGAGGCCGACTATCCGTCCATGCTGAAGACCATGGATAACCCGCCGCCGCTGCTGGCGGTAAAAGGCGAAGGCGCGGTGTTTCGCCTGCCGGCGGTGGCGATTGTCGGCGCCCGCAACGCCTCGCTCGCCGGCATCAAGATGGCGCGCATGCTGGCGGCGGATCTCGGCAGCGAGGGTTATGGCATCGTCTCCGGCTTGGCGCGCGGTATCGACACGGCGGCACATCAGGGCAGTCTCTCGACCGGCACCGTGGGCGTGCTGGCCGGCGGCCTCGATGTCCCCTATCCGCCGGAAAATGCCGGCCTGTGCGACGACATCGCCGGGCGCGGCGGCGCTATCGTCTCGGAGATGCCGTTCGGCTGGCAACCACGCGCGCAGGATTTCCCGCGCCGCAACCGCCTGGTTGCCGGCATGGCGCTGGGGCTGGTCGTGGTTGAGGCGGCGCAACGCTCCGGCTCGCTGATCAGCGCGCGGCTCGCTAACGAGATGGGCCGGCTGGTTTTCGCCGTGCCGGGTTCGCCGCTCGATCCGCGCGCCGGCGGCTGCAACGCCTTGCTCAAGGACGGCGCTACGCTCGTCACCGAAGCAGCCGATATCTTGGGCGCGCTGGCGCCTCTCGCTGGTGTTCGCGCTCCTCGCAGCACACCGCTCGCCGAGGCGCCCGACCTGTCGGCACTGCCGCCGCCGGGCGAAAACGAGCGCGCCAATGTGCTGGAAGCGCTCGGCCCAACGCCGGTCGGGGTGGACGAGATCATCCGCCATACAGGCTTGAGCGCCGCGCAAATAGCGATGGTGCTATTGGAACTGGACCTTGCCGGTAGGTTGGAACGCCACGCCGGCGGGAATGTGTCATTGGTTTTCGGGGGCCCCTGAAACCTGCTACCGGAACAGGTACTTGGACACTTCCGGGTTGCCGCGGCGCCACATCACGTTGTCCAGGAAATAGTGGTGCACGTTGATGAAGATCAGCACGATGAAGAAAAACAGCGAGGACCCGAGAACTTGCCTGTCGTAAGGGATCAAGGCCGTCATCGCCATCGGGATAAGCCAGAAGCCGAGATATCCAAGCGCACCGCCCCCGACGATGAATCCCAGGACCCGCAGCCTGTAGAGAGGTCCGAGAAAGGACAGCATCTTCGGCCGCGGATTTCTCGCGGCATCCGCGATGTCGCGTTCGACGTTCGTCTGATAACGCCAGACCACGGCCAGATATTGCAGCGAGTGGAGCGCAGGCACCACAAGCAGCCAAAGCGGATTTATTCTCGCAATCAGGATCCACAGATAGAGCGACGCGACATAGGCCACGATGCCGTTATACGGCAGGGCGCGGCCGTTCCTTCGCCAGCGATTGATCAGCATCAGGACTGTGACCGCCGTCGAGGCAACGGCCGCCAGCAGAGCAATGTTGGCGATCCAGGAAGGGGCCGCGAATGTGTAATATTCCAGGCCGTAATATTTCCCTTGCGTCACTGCCGTGTTCGTCTGCAGCCATGCCAGGATCCACACGGCATAGCTGTTGACCAGCAGCACCTTCTTGTCCCGATCGTCGAAGAATTTGCGCTTCAGCACGGCGTCCACCATCAGCATCCCGTAACCTTGCTTGACGTAGTGCCAGCCCACGAAGAAGAACATCGCATTGGCCGCATATCCGAGCAGGCGCGTATTCGCCGTTGCCGCTCCGTACGCAAAGAACGCGCCCATGATCACGGGAACGACGATGCCCGCGAAAATGTAGCGAAGCTGCAGGCTCCTGTCGTACCCCTTCCCGCTCAGCTTGCGCCCGAAATTGCGGTAGAAAATCTGATACGAGTGGGCGAAATGGGGATAGTTCACAAGGTAGGCCACGACCACCATCGTTGCTGCGACGAGACCCTCGTATTCGAGCGGCACCAAAAGCAGAATTGGCAGGATCAGAAATGCGCCGCCGCCGAGCATGAGGAAGTCGGCGACCGGACCGAAGAGATATTTGCCAGACGTCGCCACTTTAGCGGCTGAAGCATCTACCGAAAGGTCAAGTGCCATGTTCGAGCTCTCCTTCGGAAAGGTCGACTTTAACATCGCCCAGTCAGGTCACAAGGTTGGGTTACCGCTCCGGCTTGTGCCGACGCCCTCAATCCCCGTCAGATGGGCAGCTGCGCGCGTTTCGGCGACTGCAGTTCGCGCCCCATCTTTGCCGCCTGAAAGATGGTCATCAAGACTAGGACCGGCTCGCCGTCGGTAGGGTTGATCATAAGGGCCACGCGGCCAAGCTCGTCGCTCATCGCGCAGGTCCAGTCCTTGACTGCGATCACCTTTTTCTCGGGCAATTTGTCCTCCCTTTGGATGCCCATGCCCGCCTCCAGCGGACATTATGCGGCCGCCGGTTATGCCGGGCCGTCGGATCGACCTGCCATGAGCAACCGTGGGCCCCGGTTCGATCTAAGCGTAAGCGATTGCTAATGTAAGACCCAACCGGCCGGCGGCCGAGGAGCTTTCGCGAGCACCCCTCAGTTCGTATGGTCCAGCAGCCTCGTCACGGCAACATCACGCCGATGTTCGGAATTCGCGCGATCGATGCCGTCCACGGTGATGGCGAACATTCCGTTTTCGATCCTTGCTATCCAGCCCTTTGCCTTCAGATACCACAGGTGAAATTCCAGATGCTCTCGCGGGCAGCCTGACAGGCGCTCGAGCTCTTCATCACCGATGCCGGGATTATTGACGTCCTGTCGACGTTTTACATAAAGAAGCGACAGCAGCTTGGCCTGAATGACGACGTCCCGTTCAAGCCCTTTGGCGTTGCTTGCTTCCTCGCTCAGCTCGCGGCGAAGGCTCAAATGGTCTCTATACTGAACATCATATTGGGCGCGTTTGACCGGATCTTTGAGCGTATTATGGGCTTCCACGATTTCGCTGAAGCGTGATTCATTGCCGGTGTCCCGATTGTCGGGATGGTAGCGCATGGCAAAATAACGAAATATCCGTTCAATCGTTTCCGAGTTCGCGTTCGGGCTGATTTCGAGAAGTTCGTAATAGTCAATGAACATAGTGGTGCTTCCACAGAATCGATATTGCGAACACCACTCCCCAAGAGCAGCATCGCGCAACCGCTCTGCCCATGCAAGCCGGCGTTCCTGCAAAAGAGCGCTTGACGATTCAGCGAACAGGACGTCGCGCCAGGCCGAGCGTGGCGATTTCCTCTGCCAATCGGGCTCGCCATAAGGCTGGCCCGCTCGAGTGCTCATCTCCGCAAATCTGATCGGAGCCCGTTCAACCTAAGCCGAAGCGTTCGTTTGCTCAGTCTGTTGGAGCACCTTCAATTGCAGCACTGCAAGCCGAGCGGCGCAATATGCCTCACTATGCTTCGCGGTCTCGATGCCGAAATCGGGTGAGCTCCTCAGGAGTGCACAGTGGGATTAATCTTCAGGAGGCGCGATCTGGCGTCGATCACTCGCGTCTGCTCGGAACGGATCCGGCAGCAGAGGGCAAGATTGAGGGCAACGCCACCGCTATCGTCGTCCAGCAATTCGTTCGCCCGGTTAAGAGAGCGCTCGGCTCGCTTCACGCGCTGGCGAGCCTTCGCCAGTTCAAAGCTAAAGATTTCGACCATTTTTCCGGTTCCATGGGTCAGCGGTCCCTTCAAGACCGAAACCTTGCACCGATCGCATTGGTTCCGACACGGCGCGCGACAGGCTGTCGCATTGGGTGCTGCCTGTGCTTGGTCCAACCCCGACAGCCTCACCCGCAAGAGCACTGTGCTCGACAGGGCTTCGGCGTTGTAGAACAAACGGTCGGCACGATCGAGCGGCGCAGCCGCCGCGTCAGCGCTTCCAGAAATCGCGGTGCAGTGCGATCAGCTCGTGCGCGATTTCGGAGAAGGGGCCAAAGACCTCGATCTTTTTCTGGCCGAAGCCGTGGGAGCGATCTATATCGGTTACTATTGATCTGTCGCCTGACGTTAGCGGTCATTAGGTGGGCACGTACGCGTCCAGCAGCATGCTGGACCGGCGCCGGAGGACATGAAGCGACCGGCGACGCAATGGGTGAAGCCAAGGCCGATCGGCAGGGTCGAGTGAAGCATCTTCGCGGCGAGGACTATCTGCGCCATGTCTCGCTGCAGGATTTTCGGGAGGAGGATTAGTCTCTGCCCTGCCGGGATCCGTCCGCCACATCGTCAAGCTACATGCAATTCTCCTGTGGCGAGTGCCCGCCGCGTTCGATGGCAACGGACACCCGCAAACCGCCGATGAAGGGACTCGCTCGTCGGCGGCAACCAATGTGTTGCCGAGGTGTTGGTTGCGCCTCTCAGCCCATTGCCTTGGGTGCCGGGACTTCGGTCGTATCAGGCCCTCGACTGCAGTCTCGCGGCTGGAACGAATGCATTGAGGGTTCGTTTGCCTAGTGCCAGCCGCTCCCGCCAACGGCGGTTGAGCGAAGCAGAGGCTCCGGCGCGCGCCCCGGCGGGAGGGTACGTTCGCGCTGGAGCCTTTTGGTGAACGATACGGAGCGAAGGATATGGATGATCGTCACAACAGTGTTTTGGAAGCCCGGTGGCTCCTTGCTGTGCCCGCGTCGCTTATCCTTACCGTCCTGTTCGCCGGGTTCTGGCTTACATGAAGCAGCCGCCGTCTGTGGCTATACGGCGGTCGAGCTTGAATCCGAGCGCCGCCTGATTTCGTCAGGCGCAACGCCTTCGTTGAATAATGCCAGGATGCAGCTCGGCCAAGCGGTCGCGCGCTTCCTCATCGCCAGAGATACCATCTCTTTCGCGTATTCTTCTAGAAGTAGGGCGAGCGCAGCCATCAGGCCGCCGCATATGCAGATTCGCGTAAGACCTTGGCAAGCGATCGGAGATCAGGAATATAATCCTCTCCGCTGCGGCGACCTCAATCACCGGAGATCGCCATGACGATGAAGTTTCCATTCACAGAAGACACGCTCGGTAAAAAGCTCGAGGCAGGCACGGGCATGTCCGTTTACTGCCTCACCTGCAAGCGCAACGCGGTCCTGAACGTGGCCGATCTTGCACTGGGATTTGATCAAGGTGATCTATTGCCACGAGTGCCGCGGCGCCGGCCGGGACGATTGCAACCTGCATTTCACGAACCATGCGGCGACGCCGGACAAGCGCAAGGGCTGGACGCCTTGTCCCTAACACGGGAGCGGCCCGGCACTCTGGCGGGGTAGGCCAGTGGACGCCGGGCCTAACCGGCGGGGGCTCGGAATCGGAACACGGCACCGGCTGACGATGAACATACGTCCCTGCCGAAATGATCGGCATCATCCATAAGGACGAAGCGGGAGGTAGGTGCCTAGCTCAGCACCAAGCCGGCGATGAGCAGGCATGCCGCCATGCGGACGCATAAAGAACCGTAGGGCCAAATTCCCAATGGTTGGCAATTTGGATGAAGAAGCGCGCCAGACGCTTCAGCGGCCAGCCAGAACGCGCGCTGGTGGGCTTCTGTGTGGGCGCGTCAAGCGTTAGTAATATAGCTGAACCCGCGTCATCCAATCGATGGTGACCGCCCTTCACGGGGCTCGTGCTAGTCTTGTGGTTGGCGCAACTCCTCCTGCGCCATTGAGCGCCGGTTGAAGGAAGTCCCTCCCGGTCGCCAGTCTGCCGGCGCTCTTCCTCTATCCGCCAGGGAGATCGAACAATGCCTACATCCCGCCGTGCATTGCTTTTCATCCTGAGTGCAACCGTCGCGTTCGCCGCCATTATTGGCATCGCGTCTGCCAAAGGCGGTGGCGGCGGCGGCAGTGGTGGCAAACATAATAGCACCTTAAGCAGCGTAACCAGCCTCCCAGTGACCGGAACCCGCCCAAAGGTAAAATCTTTCTCAAGCAAGGCATGCCCCATTGGCTACAATTGCCCAGTGACACCGATCGACAAATGCGATCTTCAAGGCAACATCGAGCAGTCAGTTGCCTGCAAAGTTAGAGCCTCCAGTTCCCTCACGAATCCGTAAGTCGCCGATCCAAGGTAGAGAGTTCTCACTCTAATCCAGCTACCAATTGCCCTTAGGACACTTGATCGGCCCGCTGCTTCGGTGGCGGGCTTTTCATTTTCCGGACATAGTGCGGACACGAAATTCTGCGGACACAGAAACCCGCCCTCACCTCTCGCAAAGCCTTGATTTTGTGGGGTTTTTGGTGAGCGCGATGGGATTCGAACCAATGACCTACTGATTAAAAGGCCGTAAGAAAACCGCACAAAATAAGGCGTTTCGCATCATATGCGCCATTTGTGCGCCATGGAACATGCGGCAAGGCTTGTCAATTCGCGTAAAGTTGGTCCGCAATCTTATCCATTGCCTCGGCATGGCTTTCGCTGGGGAACATGTGTCCGTATCTGGTCATTGTGATCTGAAAAGTCGCATGACCGGCAAGGGTCTGCACCGCTTTTGGCTGTAGCCCTGCCTCGATCCACGTTGAAATCGCGAAGTGGCGCAACGCATGCCAGCCGAAATCTTTGACCTCGGCCTTCGCAACCAGCGGTCCCCAGCGGCGCTTGTCGAAATTGGTGTGACGAGTGAAACTCCCCGAGGAATCGGGGAATACGAAGTCGTCATCGCCGGCCTTCGTCTTTTTGCGGCGGGCAGCAAGGTCGTTGGTTAGTGCCTTCGATAGCGGGATGGTGCGTTTTCCTGCGTCCGATTTCGTGGTGTCGAAATCGCCGTAGGCATCAACTCTCTCCTCGACGGTAACAGTGCGCTTTTTGAGATCCAGATGACGGTAGCGCAGCGCCCATTGTTCGCTAGCGCGCAAGCCGGTAGCGGCGGCGAACTTGATACGAAGCTCAAGGTCGTTCAACTCAGCCGCGCGCGCCTTGAACTTTGCATCGGCCTCCGGTCCGAAGCCTTTGGGTGCCTCAGGTTCCCATTCCTTGGCAGCCTTTAGAATCTTCGCAAGATCGGCCTTGGATGGAGGCACGACCTTCTCGCTGCCCTCCCCGCGCTTGCCGCCAACGCTGACGCCCTTTGCGACGTTAACGGTTATCCAGTCTTGGCTGATCGCATATTTGAGCGTGCGGGCGAGCGCGCCTACGGTGCGGCGAATGGTAGGCAAACCGACGCCATCGTCTTTCAACTTTTCGACCAGCTGGGAAATCCTGCCCGCCGTTAGTTCGACAAGCTTTGTGTCGCCTAGCTCTGGCTGAACATGGGTACGCAGTTGATTGCCGGTGTTCTTGAGATACATAGTCGTCACCTGACGTTGCCCCCAGTTTCTATCCAGCTTTGAGTTCGTTTCCGGCGTGGG